>JAYFQJ010000032.1:0-13981 GCA_034927165.1 Oscillospiraceae bacterium | reverse complement strand
CATCCCCGCAAAGCTCACCCTTGCGCTGCCCGCCGGCATCAGCTTTTACACCTTCACCGTCGTCGGCTACGCCGTCGACGTCTATCATAAAAAGCTGGAGCCGGAGAAGGACTTTGTCACCTACGCGCTGTTCGTGAGCTTCTTTCCGTCGGTGCTCATGGGTCCCATCGCGCGCGCGGGCGAAATGCTGCCGCAGTACAAGGCCGAGCACAAATTCGAGTACGGGAATCTTGTGGAGGGTCTGCAGCGCTTTTTGACGGGCGCGTTCAAAAAGGTCGTGATCGCGGACGGGCTCGGCGTCATTGTCGACGCGGTGTACGGAAGCCTCGCGGACTACCGCGGGCCGATGCTGCTGACGGCGGTCGTCTTTTACGCCGTACAGCTGTACGCCGACTTTTCCGGCTACACCGACATGGCGCTGGGCGCCGCGAAGGTGCTCGGCTTCACGCTGCGCGAAAACTTCAAGGCGCCGTATCTCGCGACCGATGTGAGCGACCTGTGGACGCGCTGGCACCTGTCGCTGACGACGTGGCTGACCGATTACATCTTCACGCCGCTCGTGTGGTCGCGCTGGTACGACAAGCTGGCTCACAAAAAGGACTGGGAGCAGCGCGCGCCCTCCTTTGGGGCGAACATCCTGATCGTCTTTCTTCTGAGCGGCCTGTGGCACGGCGCGGGGCTCACCTTTATTCTGTGGGGCCTTGCGAACGGCGCCGCGCGGTGCGCCGAGGACGCGCTGCAGCGCGCGCGCAAACGCCGCGGCGTCAAAAAGAAAAAGCGCGCTCCTTTTTGTCTTATCAATAATCTCGGCCGCGTTTATGTCTTCGTGTTCTGGGCGCTGTCTCTCGTGCTGTTCCGCAGCGCGACGCTCGCCGACGCGAGCTATGTGTTTAAAAATATGTTCGGCCTGAGCGGCGCGTCGGTCTATGTCGAGCAACTGCTGCATTTGTGCTCCAACGGCATCTCGTCCTCGAAGGTCTATCTGCTGCTGTATATCGTCTGCATCGCCGGCGGCATTGTCCTGATGACGGCGTTCGACGCGCGCATCTACCGCTCCTCGCTCAAGGGGCAGACGCTTTGTATGAATCCGCTCGGTCAATATAAGCTCGTGCCGCGCTGGCTGCTGTACTGGTTCATGGGCCTTGCGACGGCAATGTTCTTCCTCATCGGCAGTTCGGGTCTGAGCACCTCGTCCCAGTTTCTTTATCAGGGCTTTTAACGGAGGGCGCGATCTATGTTTCGATTTTTTAAAAAATTCGCGCTGTTCTGCGTGCCCTTTGTGCTGGCGCTCGCCTTTTTTGCGGCGTTTGAGCCGTACGACTATTGGCTGCTGCGCGGCGAGTGCCTGTATATGTGCCGCTCGCTCAACTCCGTGCGCCGCCTGCAGACCGGGGAGTGCGAAAACATCATCCTCGGCAATTCGCTGATGGCAAACCTCAACGAGAGCTATATCGAGGATGTCAGCGACATCGACTACGACAATCTCGCCTACGGCGGCGCGACGATGGACGAGATCGTCGACCAGTTCTGGTATGCCGCGCAGCACAACGACCTGCAGCGGGTCGTCATCGGCCTCAATTTCTATATTATGAACAGCAACTACCGCTCCGGGCGCTGGGCGGGCATCCAAAGCGACGGCGAGCATCCGCTCGATTTCATCGGTGACTTCGGCTACTGGACGGAGGCGTTCGACAACGCGCGCACGAAAGCGCAGAACCTCGCCGCAGACGCGCTCGGCCGCGAGGAGCTGTATCTGCACGTCGACGATCCCTCCTCGCTGCAGCAGGACACGCAGCCCGACATGACGCGCGACGCCGACGGAGATCGCGAAAACATCAAAACCTATGCGGGCATTATTTTTGATCAGACCGAAGGGTACGACGCCGGCGGGCGCTATGTGGACGACCTCGTTGAGATCGCGGCGTATTGCAGCGATAACGGCATCGAGCTCACCTTTGTGATGATGAACTGTCATAAGCTCATCTGGGAAAAAGTCGTCTACCCGCGGCAGCTCGACGGCTACATCAACTATTACAAGCGCGCGCTCAAAAGCTGCGCCAATGTGATCGATTTTGAGTTTGACAACGACTACAGCCGCAACGACGCCATCTTCCTTGACGGCTTTCATATGGTGCTCAGCGAAAAGAAGCGGCTCATGGAGGTCATCTTCGCCGGCGCGCCGGATGCGTACGCCGTGATAACGACGCCCGAGCAATATTTGACCGAAGCGGGCGGAGGATCGAATTGACAGCAGAGGGGGCCGCAGGGTCCCCTTCTTTTTTATATCGATGATTCCGCGACGCCCGATATGGCCGCTGCAGCCTTCTCGCGTACAGGGAAGCCGCAGAGACGGCAAATCCCGAGACGTATCCCGCCAGGGAGAAAAGCACATCCGAAAAAGCGCAAACAAAAGCCCCGGGCACAAGGCCCGGGGCTTTTTCGAAAAGGGGTACAGTTAATGAGGAGGAATAATGCTATTTTGTACGAAGTTTGCGGCTAACTTTTAGTACGTCTTTAGTATACCGGCGAAGCGTGAGGAATCTGTGAAAGCTTTATTAACATATTATGAATTATACGCCCCGATGTCCGCCAGAATCGCGTCGCACAGCTGCGCCGTGCGCAGGTTGTCCGCGCTGCCGTCCGCCGCTTCGTCGCTCAAAAAGCGCTGCATTTCCTGCGCAAAGCCGCGCAGATAAAGGTCGCGCGCCGCGCCGCTGCCGGGATTGAGCGTGGCTGAAAACCGCCGCTCGCTCTCGCCCAACTCGCGCCAGTCCCCTGTGCCGGCGCGGCGCAGCAGCAAGCTGCCGAGGTTCTCCGCACAGGCGTAGCCGTCCTCAAAGGTCACCTCCAGCCGCTCCTGCTCGAGCGTGTGCGCCGCCCTGTTTTCGAAACCGCAGCTGCCTGTACAGCCGCTTTCCGTCCGCAGCAGCACCTGATAAGACGCGCCTGATCCCGCGCCGTTTTTGAAGGCCGCCGTCTGTGTGATCTCGCCGAAGAGATATCGCATCAAGTCGAGACCGTGGATCGCAACGTAATAAATAAAATCGCGGTCTGTCCGGCAAAATGCGGCCGCGCTGACGTCAAACGTGAAACGAAAGGAGCGCACGGGGCCGTAGTCGCCCGCGGCGATACGCTCACGCAGCATCTGATAGCAGGGCGCATAGCGCTTCATGAAGCCGACCTGCACCGCTCCGCCGGACGCCGCCGCGGCCGACACGATCTTCTGCGCCTGCGCCGCGCTCAATCCGAGCGGCTTTTCCGCAAAAACCGTCCGACCGGCGGCAAGACAGTCCGCGACGACGGCGACCGTCTCCGGGCCCTGTGTCACAACGACGACCCGCTTCGCGTTCTCCTGCTCGAGCATCTGTCTGTGGTCCCCATAAGCGCGGACGTCCGCGCCGAGACCTTGCGCAAACGCCGCCGCATCCTGTCTGTGGCGGCTTGCGACGGCTTCTATCTGTGCGCTCGCCTGCGCGAGCGCGGGATAGATATTCGCGCGCGCGTGTCTGCCGATGCCGATGACAAGTACCCTTTTATCTTCCACTGATCAATCCCTCCCTTTGTCCTATGGCATTCAGTTTAACACAACCAGGTACTGCGCACAAGCGCGGCCGCGCACTCGGAAAAGGTCTTTACTTTGAGAAGCAACTGTGCTAAACTTAATTGTAAACAAATGTTCACTTTCGGTGAAAGGAGTTTCTTATGAGCGACAAAAAGAACGAGCTTTACCGCTATCTGGTTGAAAACAGCTTCGACGCGCCGCCGACGGTGCGGGAGCTGTGCGAAGCTTTGGATATAAAGTCCACATCCTCCATCCACCGTATGCTGCACGAGCTGGAGGACGAGGGCCGCATCACCATCGCGAAGGGAAAGCGGCGCAACATCGCGCTCAGCGGCGGCAGCAATACGGTCAAGGTGCCGCTTGTTGGCACGGTCGCCGCCGGACTCCCCATCCTTGCGGAGGAAAATGTGGAGGATTACGTCACCTTCACGACCAATCTCTCCGACGCGCGCGATCTGTTCGCGTTGCGCGTAAAGGGCGAGAGCATGATCGGCGCGGGCATCTTCAACGGCGACATCATCATCGCGCGCCGGGTGCAGACCGCCGAGGACGGCGAGATCGTCGTCGCCCTTATTGAGGATGAGGCGACAGTGAAGCGGCTGTATCATAAAAACGGACGCGTGGAGCTGCACGCCGAGAATCCGGCCTTCGCGCCCATCCTTGCGGACAACGTTCTGGTGCTCGGCAAGGTCATCGCCTCCATGCGCTATTACGATTGAAACAGAGGAACCCGCCGCGGCGGGTTCCTCTGTTTTCTGTCCCCAATATACGACATAAGAAAGCCTCCGGAAGCATACGCTTCCGGAGGCTTTGCTTTGTTGGAGGATTATTCCTCGTTCGCCTTTTCGACGAGCTGGTCGTACTTGTCCTTCGCGTTCTCGATGGCCTTCTCAAACAGCGTGGTGGCGCGCTCCGGGAAGGTGCGCTCGAGCGAGCTGTACCGGACCTCGTTCTTGATGAACGCGGTAAAGTCGCCTGTCGGCGCCTTGCAGTCGAGCTGGAAGGGGTTCTTGCCCTCGGCCTTGCGGCGCGGGTCATAACGGAAGGTGTTCCAGTAACCGCACTCGACCGCCCTCTTGATCTCCGTCTGTGCGTTGACGAGGCCGCCCTTGATGCCGTGGTTGATGCAGGGCGCGTAGGCGATGATAAGGGACGGGCCGTGATAGCTCTCCGCTTCATGGATGGCCTTGAGCGTCTGGTTGTAGTCGGCGCCCATGGCGATCTGCGCGACGTAGACGTAACCGTAGCTCATCGCGATGGCGGCGAGATCCTTCTGCTTCTGCTCCTTGCCAGCCGCGGCGAACTGCGCGACGGCGCCCGTCGGGGTCGCCTTGGAGGACTGTCCGCCGGTGTTGGAGTAGACCTCGGTGTTGAAGACGAGAACATTGATGTCCTCACCGGACGCGAGCACGTGGTCAAGGCCGCCGAAGCCGATGTCATAGGACCAGCCGTCTCCGCCGAACGCCCAGACGGATTTCTTCGCGAGATAATCGCGCTTCATATAGACCTTATGGCAATTCTCGCAGCCGCTGCCGTCGCCGAGCGTGGCGATGAGCTTGTCAGCGGACACGCGGTTGGCCGCGCCGTCGTCCAGGCTGGAGAGGTATTCCTCCGCGGCGGCCTTGCGCTCGGCGTTGTCGGTCGCGGCGGCCATACGGCGCACATCCTCGATCGCCTGCTTGCGCAGCGTATCCTGTGCGAGGTACATACCGAAGCCGTACTCCGCGTTGTCCTCAAACAGCGAGTTTGCCCACGCCGGGCCGCGACCGTCCTTGTTGACGGTGTACGGCGTCGCCGGCGCGCTGCCGCCCCAGATGGAGGAGCAGCCTGTGGCGTTCGCGATATACATTCTGTCGCCGAACAGCTGGGTGACGAGCTTGGCATACGGCGTTTCGCCGCAGCCGCCGCACGCGCCCGAGAACTCAAGCAGCGGCTGCTTGTACTGGCTGCCCTTGACGGTCTTGTCGGAGAACTTCGCGGCGACCTCCGGCTTCTCGCCGATCGTCTGACCGTAAGCGAAGACGTCCTGCTGCTCGGTCTGATTTTCGAGCGGCTGCATGCTCAGAGCCTTGTTGCCCTGCTTGCCGGGGCAGACGCTCACGCAGCTGCCGCAGCCGGTGCAGTCGAGCACGGAGACGGTCATCGTCATCTTCATGCCGGGGATACCGAGCATATCGCCGGCCTTGGTGCCCTTGGGCGCCTTGGCGAGCTCCTCAGCGGTCATCGCGACGGGGCGGATGACGGCGTGCGGGCACACATACGCGCAGAAGTTGCACTGGATGCAGTTTTCGGGATTCCACGTCGGAACGTTGACGGCCACGCCGCGCTTTTCGTAAGCGGCGCTGCCCTGCGGCATATGCCCGTCCTCGCGATCGGTGAAGGTGGACACGGGCAGCTCGTCGCCGTGCTGCAGGTTGCAGGGGATGAGAATGTCGTTGACGAAATCGACGAGATCCTTGCGGTCGCCCGTCGCTTTTGCGGCAGCGGCGCTGCCGGACGCGCTCTTCCAGGAGGCCGGCACATCGATCTTGACAACGGCGTCGGCGCCCGCGTCGATGGCGTCATGGTTCATTTTGACGATCTCTTCGCCCTTGCGGCCGTAGGTCGCCGTCGCGGCGTCCTTCATATACTTGATGGCGTCCGCTTCGGGGATGATGTTCGCGAGCTTGAAGAACGCGGACTGGAGAACGGTGTTGTATTTGCCGCGCAGACCGAGCTTTTTGTCGATGGCGATGGCGTCGATCGTGTAAAGCTGGATGTCGTTGTCAGCGATATACTTCTTGTCCTTTGCGGTCAGGTGCTCCTCGAGCTCCGCGAGATCCCACTGGCAGTTGAGCAGGAAGGTGCCGCCCTTTTTGAGATCCTCGACCATATCGAACTTTCCGACATAGGCGGGATTATGGCAGGCGACAAAGTTCGCCTTGTTGATAAGATAAGTGGAGCGGATGGGCGTCTTGCCGAAGCGCAGGTGGGAGATGGTGACGCCGCCGGACTTCTTGGAATCATACGCGAAGTAGGCCTGCGCGTACATATCGGTGTGGTCGCCGATGATCTTGATGGAGTTTTTGTTGGCGCCGACGGTGCCGTCGGAGCCGAGGCCCCAGAACTTGCAGCAGGTCGTGCCCGCCGGCGTCGTGTCGGGATTCTCGCCGAGCGCGAGCGACAGATGGGTCACGTCGTCCTCGATGCCGAGGGTGAACAGCTTCTTGGGCTGCGCGGCTTCGGCGTTGCGGAACGCGGCGATGATCTGCGCCGGGGTCGTGTCCTTGCTGCCGAGGCCGTAGCGTCCGGAGACGATGCGCGCGCCGTCGAGCGAGGTGTTCTTGAGCGCGGCGACCACGTCGAGGTACAGCGGCTCGCCGAGCGCGCCGGGCTCCTTCGTGCGGTCGAGGACGGCGATGTTCTTCACGGTCTTCGGCAGCGCCGCGAGCAGGTGCTTCGCGGAGAACGGGCGGTACAGATGCACCTTGACGACGCCGTACTTGCCGCCGGCGGCGTTGAGATAGTCGATGGTCTCGTCGATGGTCTCGCACACGGAGCCCATCGCGACAAGAACGGTCTCGGCATCCGCGGCGCCGTAATAATTGAACAGGCTGTAATCGGTGCCGAGCTTCTTGTTGACCTGACCCATATAATCCTCGACGACGTCGGGCAGCTCGTTGTAGAACTTATTGCTCGCCTCGCGCGCCTGGAAGAAGATATCGGGATTCTGCGCGGAGCCGCGCATGATCGGGTGCTCCGGATTCAGCGCGGCGCTGCGGAACGCTTCGACGGCGTCCATGTCGCACATTCCCTTGAGGTCTTCGTAATCCCAAACCGCGACCTTCTGGATCTCGTGGGAGGTGCGGAAGCCGTCGAAGAAGTTAAGGAACGGAACGCGGCCCTTGATGGCGGACAGATGCGCGACGGCGGTCAGGTCCATGACCTCCTGTACGCTGCCCTCGGCGAGCATCGCAAAACCGGTCTGGCGGCAGGCCATCACGTCGGAGTGGTCTCCGAAGATGGACAGCGCGTGGCTCGCTACGGCGCGGGCGGAAACGTCGATGACGCAGGGCAGCAGCTCACCGGCGATCTTGTACATATTCGGGATCATCAGCAGCAGTCCCTGGGATGCGGTAAAGGTGGTGGTCAGCGCGCCCGCGGCGAGGGAGCCGTGCACGGCGCCTGCGGCGCCCGCTTCGGACTGCATCTCGACGACCTTCACTTCATTTCCGAAGATGTTCTTCTGTCCCTTTGCCGACCATTCGTCGACGTGCACCGCCATGACGGACGACGGCGTGATCGGATAGATCGCGGCGAGGTCCGTAAAGGCGTAAGATACATGGGCGGCGGCGTTGTTGCCGTCCATCGTCTTCATTTTGCGTGCCATAATGTCCTCCTGATATTCTGATATTTCAATTCTATAAGAATCGTTTGCCAGTTTTTAATTTTATCACCTTTACATTATAAAGTAAAGTTTTAAGCGGTGATAATTCCCTTTTCTGCGCGGTTTTCTGCGCATATGCGCTGCATCCTGAGCCGTTTATCCGTCGCAGCCGACCTGGGAGATCACCGCGCGTCCGTCCCTGTCGAGCAGCGGCGTAAGGCCGCCCGCATAACCGCTGCCGTGAAAAATATAATTCACGCCCGTCTGCGTGTCGACCCATATTTCCGTCACGTTGACCATCCCCTGCGTATAGACCTTTATGAATCGTTCGCCCGCCATCCTGCTGCGCCTCCCGTTTTTTTCTATTATAGCACACAGAAAGGCCCGCGCGGCCGGACAAAAAGCGGGAAAAGCGCCCCTCTCTCGACATTCTGCGCATTTTGTTTTATACTACTCTACAGAAAATTCGATCCTGAAAGGAGCACTGCACACATATGGACCCGGACGGCTGGCCCGTTATACAACTGATTTTATCACTCACCGCGCTGTTTTTCTGCTGCAGCGCAGCCGGCGTCATCTTAGACGCCGGAACACAGAAGGAGATCGAGCAAAGCGGCGTGGGACTGTCGCTGCGCGCAGTGGCCGCTATCCTGCTTGCGAGCGTTTTTGCGGTGTTCGCGCTGCTGAGCGCCGCGTCTCTCTCGCGCGCGGCGGTTGGCGCGCTGCTCACGCTGTGCGGCGCGGAAACTATGCGCTGGCTTTATTACTGTGCCAGTATCTTTTTGTTTTTATGCCTCGCGCTGCTTATCGCGTCCTTTTTTATCTTCCTGCCGCTGTCGCTCGGCATGGCGCACGGCGAAGAGGAAAAATACCGGCGCAATCCTTTTCTGCGCATCATCCGGCTGCTCCTGCCCGCCGCTTCGGCGGTGACGGCCTGCGCACGGCGCGCGATTCGCGCGCGCGGTATGCAGAATGAAGTCGGCGGCGTGACCGAGGAGGACGTGCTGGAGCTCGTCGATTCGGTCGAGGAGCACGACGGTATCGACGACGCGCAGAAGGAAATGATCAGCAACATCTTCGAGCTCGCGGATATGACCGCCGCGGACATCATGACCCACCGCACCGAGATCGAGGCCGTCTCTGTGGACGATACGGTCGACGACATCATCGACACATCGGTGCGCTTCGGCTATTCGCGCATCCCCGTTTACGAGGATACGCTCGACAACATCATCGGCATCGCGTGCGTCAAGGACCTGCTTCCCTATGTCGGCAAGGTCGCAAGCGTCGACATCCGCACGCTGCTGCGGGGCACGATCTTTGTGCCGGAGAGCTGCCGCGCGCGCGAGCTGCTGTTCGATTTCAAGCAGAAAAAGGTACAGCTCGCCGTCGTCGTGGATGAATATGGCGGCACGGCGGGCATCGTCACGATGGAGGATATCCTCGAGTCCATCGTCGGCGATATCACCGACGAGTACGACGAGGAGGAGCAGCCGCTCATTGTGCCGCAGCCGGACGGCTCGCTGCTGTGCGACGGCTATGCCGAGGTGGAGGACGTCTTTGACGCTTTCTCGCTCGAGGCGCCGCAGGAGGACACGCTCGAGAGCGACACGGTCGGCGGTCTGCTGACCGAGCTGCTCATGCGCATCCCGAAGGCCGACGAGCGGCCGAGCGCCGACTGCGCGGGTCTCACGTTTACATCGCTCGCCGCGGACGAGCGGCGCATCACCCGTGTGCGCGTCACGAAAAAAACAGAAGACACGGCGGACAACGCTCCGCCGCGGAGGTGAGTCCATGTCCTATTGTACTATGTGCGGCGAAAAGCTCGCCGATGGCGCCGCCTACTGCACAGCCTGCGGCGCGCCGACGGCGCAAAACCAACAGCCCGCCGGAGAAACGGCGGCGTCTGCGACGCAGACCGCAGCGCCGGCCGCCCAAAGCAGCGCGCCGGCAGAACCCGTTTATACCCCCGTCCAGCAGCCCGCCCAAAGCAGCGCGCCGGCAGGGCCTGTTTATGTCCCCGTCCAGCCGGCCGCCGCGCAGACGCCCTATGCGAAGACCGCCGCGTCGAAAAGGAGCAACGCGGCGCTCGTGATCGTGCTTGCGATCCTCGCGCTCATCGCGCTCATCGTGGGCATCGCCGTGTGGCTGCTGTCCGCCGCTTTTTCGGGCGGGGCGCAGTCGCAGGGAAGCGCCGCCGCCGCGGTGCCGCAGGATACGCTCGACGCCTATCTCGAGGCGGTCGTCGAAGGGGAGCCGGCGGAGGCCTGGCGCTGCTGCTATGAGTTCGCAGGCTCGTCCATGACGGATATCCGCGAATATGTGCAGAGCGATCTCGACGATTACGGCTACACCGGCGCGCGCGAGCAGGTCAGCACTGACTTTGACTGGTTCGTCTGGTGGTATTCTCCCGACTCGCTGGATCTCACGGCGGGCGTGGAGGACGCCTACGTCACCTCCTTCAGCGCGGATATCCCGGCCGACTGTGCGGACGGCGACTATGTGCCGTGCAGCGCGACGCTGTGTCTCTCCGCCGGTGCGCTGCAGGATTATGAGACGTCGCTTTACTTTTCGATGGCGCGCTATTCGGGCAGCTGGTACATCGTATACTACGACGAGGCGCTGGCCTACGACGGCGGCGGCGCGCAGATGACCGAGGAGGACGCGAACTATATGCTCGCGGGTCTGCTCGAGAACGCGGCCACCGCGGGGGATCCGACCAGCGTCCTCTACTACTTCTACAGCACGATCGATCTATCCTATGAGGATATGGAGACGGTCGTGGAGGACGGCTGCGCGCGCTACGGCACGGACGAGGATCAGTTCGGCCGCGCTTACGTGACGGATTATCTGCGCACCCAGGGCCTTCAGGCCGACGATGTCGCGCAGTCCTTCCGCCTGATCGACCTTTCGCTTGAGCCGTTCGACGATTCCCTGGAGGAAACGCCGATCACCGCGCACGCGGTCATATACGTCAAATTCGCCTCCCTGCCCGCGCAGACGCTCACGATTGATCCGGAGCTCATCTACGCGAACGGCTATTGGACGATCTACGACCTCATCTGACGGATATCTTTGAAAAGCGGCGCATGGGCGCCGCTTTTTTCGTGTGTTTTTGCTGTTTATTTCCATATAATTGAAATTGATCCGGCGATTGTTTCGTTATGGTTTTACAAGAAACGCCAATTCCCCTTGATTCCGCGCTCCACTTTTGCTATCTTGTAAGAGCAAATCCCGTTTGAAAGGAGTTTATCTTTGAATAAGTACGTCATTTATACGGATTCCACCACCGATCTGTCCCCCGCGCTCGTTGAAAAGGCGCAGCTGCGGGTGATCCCGATGGAATTCACCATCGACGGCCAGAACTACAAAAACTACCCGGACGGCCGCGAGATGGATGCGCATACGTTTTATGACAAGGTGCGCGCGGGCAGTATGCCCACGACCTCGCTCGTCAACGCGGAGCAGTATGTTTCCGTCTTTGAACCGGAGCTGAAAGCCGGTCTTGACGTCCTGTTCCTGTGCTTCTCGAGCGGTCTGTCCGGCTCGTTCAACTGCGCGCAGCTCGCCGCCGAGGAGCTTTCCGCAAAATATCCCGATCGGAAAATCACCGCGATCGATTCGCTGTCCGCCTCTATGGGCGAGGGCCTGCTCGCCTATCTCGCCGCGATGGAACAGCAAAAGGGGAAATCCCTCGACGAGGTCGCGCAGTGGGTGCAGGACAACCGGCTGCATCTCGTGCACTGGTTCACGGTCGATGACCTTGAGCATCTGCGGCGCGGCGGGCGTGTGTCGGCGGCAGCCGCCTTTTTCGGCGGTATGCTCAACATCAAGCCAGTGCTGCACGTGGACGACGAGGGGCACCTCATCCCCGTCATGAAGGTGCGCGGGCGCATGGCGTCCATCGACGCGATGGTCGCGGAGATGGAAAAGACGGCGATCGAACCGCAGGCACAGACCGTTTTCATCAGCCACGGGGACAGCCCCGAGGACGTGCAGACGCTCGCGGACAAGGTGCGCGACACGCTGCACCCGAAGGAGATCTTCATCAATCCCATCGGGCCCATCATCGGCGCGCATTCCGGTCCCGGCACCCTCGCGCTGTTCTTCCTCGGCGCCACCCGATAAATGCAAAAACAAGCCCTCCGCCGCGGCGGAGGGCTTGTTTTTTGGTTTTTATGCGAGCGCCGCGTCTATGAGCGTCTGCAGCTTTTCGGCGCTGAGCATGCCGGACTGCGCGTACTGTATATTTCCGTCCGCGCCGACGACCACCGTGGTCGGAAATCCGCGCAGCCCGTAAACGGACGTCCCCTCGCCGGCTGTATCATAATACACAGGGAAGGTATAGCCCTGGTCTTGAATGTATGCTTCGCCCGCACCGTCGGTATATTCGCTTGCCGCCGCGTTGAGCATCACAAATTCGACGCGGTCGCCGTATGCTTCGTAGGCCGCTTCAAAATCCGGCATCTCCTGCTTGCAATAGCCGCACCAGGACGTCCAGAAATTGAGCACGACGGGTTTTCCGCCCGCTGTGATATCGGAAAACGTGATCGCGCTGCCGTCCGCGTCGGTCATGCCGAAATCCGGGGCGGCGGCCGTCTTTTTGTCCTCCTCTTTTTCGCCGTCCGACGCTGCTTGCGTCTGTTCCTGCGGCACAGTGGAGGGGACGCTGCCCGCTCCGAAGGTTTTATACAGGATGGACACGACAACAAGCAGCACGACAAGCGTGCCGGCGAGTATAAGAACTGTCTTCTTCGATTTCATGGTCTTTCCTTTCTCATGCGCTGACAGCGCCCAGAGCCTTCTGCAGCAGCCCCGTCATCATTAGAATGCCGATGACGACGAGCAATCCGCCGCAGAGGAGATTGATGAGCTTGTAATGACGTTTGATCGCGTCGAATGCGCCGCGCAGCTGCTCGAGCAGCACCGCCGTGAGCACGAACGGTATGCCGAGCCCCGCGGAATAGCACAGCAGCATCAGCGTCCCCGTCAGCGCCGACCCGCTCGCCGACGCGAGCGCGAGCGCCGAGCCGAGGAACGCGCCGACACAGGGCGTCCAGCTTACGGAGAAGACCGCGCCGAACAGCAGCGAGCGGAAAAATCCGGTCTTCGACATATCCATCGACCGCCCGCCGCCCGACGGCAGACGCAGCACGCCCATAAAGCTCAGCCCGAACAGCGCGACGACGGCGCCGAGCACAATATTGAGCGCGGTCGCGTAGCGGCTGAGAAAGCTGCCGAGCGCGCCGGCAAACAGGCCGAGCGCCAGAAACACGAGCGTGAAGCCGCTCACGAAGCCGAGCGCGTTCTTCAGCGCGCGACGCCGCGTGTCCCCCTCCTGTCCGGCGGCGAAATAGGAGATGTAAACGGGCAGCATCGGCAGCAGACACGGAGAAATAAAGGTGACGATCCCCTCAACAAAAGATAACAGATACCGCATAAGCCTTCCTCACTGTGGATTCATCCTTAGTATACCGATTTTACAGCTTTATACCGTGATGATATCACAAAGGGCAGCCTTTCGGCCGCCCCTTGCTATAATATTTCGATCTTTCCGGAAAACCATTGCTCTGCAAAGGACGTCTCATCCCACACGCGGCTTTCACTCAGCGTCATCCCTTTTGGAACAACCACCCACTTGTCCTCAACATCATCGCTGCGATGGAGGATCGCCGCGAGCTCCCCTGTGAAGCTGCTCACCGGCCGGTCCACTCCCAGAATATAAGCATCCTGCGGCTCTCCGTCCTGCGCCATGGCGCCCGCAATATAGCCGTAGTTGACGGGATAAACCGTCTGCGGATAATCGGGGTGCGCACTGCCGAGCGGGCGGTCAACGGTGACCGTCACGACCCGCCGCATCAGCTTCTTTTTTTGGACGCTTCCCGCGCGCGCGCCGCATGGTCGAGCTCCGCCTTGCGCATGCGCAGCGATTTCGGCGTGACCTCCAGCAGCTCGTCGTCCGAGATGAACTCGATGCACTGCTCAAGCGACATCTGGCGCGGCGGGGTCAGACGCAGCGCCTCGTCCGAGCCGGAAGCGCGCATATTAGAGAC
>JAYFQJ010000129.1:0-8162 GCA_034927165.1 Oscillospiraceae bacterium | reverse complement strand
TTATTATAGAAGCATTGCCAAAAAGGAGCTTCTATAAATGCGTATCGCTGTAATCACCGGCGCGTCCTCCGGTATGGGGCGCGAATTCGTTTATGCGCTTGACAAGGCGGAGACGTTTGACGAGCTTTGGGTCATCGCCCGCCGCAGGGAGCGGCTGGACGCGCTGCAGGAAAAGGTGCGCGCAAAAATCCGCGCGCTGCCGATGGACCTGACCGAAAAAAGCAGCCTTGCCGAGTACCGCGCCCTGCTCGAAAAAGAGAAGCCGGACGTCGCCGTGCTCGTCAACGGCAGCGGCTTCGGAAGGTTCTCACGTTTTGAGGATGTGCCGCTCGAGGAGTACGACTCGATGATCGATCTCAACGACAAGGCGCTCGTCGGGATGACCTACGTCACGCTTCCGTATATGTCCGCCGGCGCGAAAATCTACCAGATCGTCTCGCAGTCCGCCTTCCAGCCCGTGCCGTATATCAACGTCTACGGCGCGACCAAGGCGTTTGCGCTGAGCTTTACGCGGGCGCTGGGCGTCGAGCTCAAGCCCCGCGGCATCCGCGCGATGGCGGTCTGCCCGGGCTGGGTCGGCACCGAATTCTTCGACCGCGCGAAGCAGGACGACACCGTCAGCTTTTTCAACAAGGTCTATGCGCCGGACGCAGTCGTGCGCACGGCGCTGCGGGACATGGAAAAGGGGAAGGACGTCAGCGTGCACGGCTGGTTCGTCAAGCTGCAGCGCGCGGGCAGCAAGCTGTTTTCTCATCGCCTCGTCATGCGCGTCTGGATGAAGCAGCAGCATCATGAGGATGAGCTGTAGCGCAGCCATTGGAGGTCCATCGCGTTTCGGCCGCCGCCGCGCTGTGCCGCGAAATATCGCGGCGCGCCCCGGCGGTCGGAGCGCATTTTATATGCCCGTCTTTTGCAAAACGGCGAAAATGTGGTATAGTACTCGACAGGATATTCGATCCGATTGGTATTTTGGGAGGAATTAACGGATGAAAAAAACGATCAGCCTGCTGCTCGCGCTGTCCCTGCTCGCGGGCTTTACCGGCTGCAAAAAGGACACCGCCTTCAGCTACAGCGGGGGTCTGACGGCGGAGGGTTACTTTGAGGGCGTGACCGCGTCGAAATATGTAACGCTGCCCGATTATAAAAACCTCGTGATCCCGTCGGAGGAGTCGGCGGTCTCAGACGAGGATATCCAGACGGAGGTTCAGAGCCTCCTCAGCCAGTTTTCCGATTTTGAGCGCATCACCGACCGCGCCGTCGCCGACGGCGATACCGTCAGCATCGACTACGTCGGCAGCATTGACGGCGTTGAGTTTTCCGGCGGCTCCACGGGCGGCGCGGGCACCGAGGTGACCGTGGGCGTGACAAGCTACATCGACGACTTCATCGAGCAGCTTATCGGCCGCAAGCCGGGCGAAACGTTCAACGTGGAGGTCACCTTCCCTGATTCCTACCCGCAGAATACCGATTTGCAGGGGAAGGACGCCGTATTTGTGACGACGATCAACTACATCCGCGGCGCGGATGTAGTCCCGGAATGGAACGACGCCTTTGTGGAGCAGAACCTCAAGTCCTATTACGGCTACGGCACGACCGCCGAGGTGGAATCGCTCATCCGCTCCTCGCTCACCGAGCAAAATGAGAGCGCCTATGTCAAAACGTGGCTCGTGGAAAACAGCACCTTTAAAAAGAATTTGCCTAAGCAGATGCGCAGCTATGAAGAAAATTTCATGATCGATTATTACGAAAAGGCCGCGCAGCAGTACGGCATGGACCTTGAGACCTATTTGTCCTACGCGGAGGACGTCAGCTCGACCAAGGAGCTCATCGAGGCGAACACGGATCGCATCGACGAGGAGGTCCGCTTCTATGTGGCCGTGCAGGCGGTGGCGGAGGCCGAGGGCATGACCGTTTCCGAGCAGGATATCGCGAACTATTTTCTGCTGTATATCGGCACGACCGACTCGAGCAGCTATATCTCCTATTACGGAGAGCCGTATGTCAAATGGTATGTATTGCAGAACAAGGTGATCACGCAGCTGACAAGCGACGCCGCGCGCGCCTGAGCAAGCCCGGTACATAAAATAAAGCCCTGAACGATGTTCAGGGCTTTTTTCCTGCGCCGGATATCCGCTTGCTTTTGTGGGCGGCGCCTACGCGTACATATTTTCGGCTTCCTCTGCCCACTTCGCCATCTCTGCGGCGTGGTCGCACACGTTCGGATAGACCCCGCGCTTGTACCAGCCCGTGACCCCCTCGGTGCAGCCCGCGCCCATGAGCAGGCCCGTCTGCTTGCAGAAGGTCAGCGCGATGACGTTGTCCGAGGTCGGGAAGGTCTTGTATTCCAAGTCGGCGCTGATCTCGGCCATGACCCGCTTGAACGCCGTGCCGGCATATTTGCGCTCCGACATCGGCATATACTGCGGCTGGTCGTAGCCCTGCCAGCTCGCGCAGACGTAATACGGGTTCATGCCGATATACCAGTAGTCCTTCGCGTCGCTCGTCGTGCCGGACTTTCCGGCGTAGGGCAGGCGCCCGCTGGGCGTAAAGGAATAGCCCGTGCCCTGGTACGCGACGCCCTGCAGCAGCTTGTTCATGATCATCGCCGTGTCGTCCGAGAACGCCTTGATGGTCTGGTTGGTCTTGCTCGTGTCGAGAAGGATCTCGCCGCGCGCGTTGACGACCTTCGTGTAGCAGTGCGGCGTGATGTAGGTGCCGCCGCTGCCGAAGGTGCAGTAGGCGGCGCACATCTCCTCCACGGAGCAGCCGAAGGTGAGACCGCCGAGCGCGAGCGACAGCGTGCGGTCCATCTTGCGCTTGCCCGTCTCGTAATCGTACAGCTGATCGGTCGTGTCGACGAGCGTCGTGATGCCCAGCCGCGTTTCCACAAAATCAAAGGCGTAATCGTAGCCGATCTTGTCGAGCACGCGCGCCGCGATGGTGTTGTAGGACGCGCGCACGCCCTCGTAAACGGTCAGATAGGTGCCATTGTCGCCGTAGCTCCCGCTGTAGTTCTTCGGCCATGGGTTCCCGTTGTTGTCCCGCTCGAACGCATCGTCCTTGAAGGAGGTCGAGTAGGTGATCTTGTTGATCTCAAGCGCCGGTCCGTACGCGGACAGCGGCTTCATGGAGGAGCCGGTCTGCCGGATGGTGCCGCTTTGGGTGTAGGTGCCGTCGCCGTTGAAGGTAATGGAGCCGACGGCGCGGTTGAGCACAAGGCTCTCCGTCTTGCCGCGCACGCCCCCCGCAATGCCGACGATCTCTCCCTTATAATTCATGACGACCATCGCGCCCTGCAGCTGGTTGGCGAGCTCTTCGCCGTTTGCATCCGTCGCGGGCTCCTCCCACAGCGTGCGGTCGGCGGCCACCTTCTCCACGGTGTCCTGAACGCCGGTGTCGACCGTCAGGTAGACCGTCAAGCCGCCTTTATAAAACAGGTCGCTCGCCTCGTCGCTGGTCATGCCCTTGTATTTCTGCAGATCCTCTATGACCTTGCGGATGGCGGTGTCCGTGAAATAGCTATAGACCTGGTCGTTCGCCGAGGTGTTGCCCTCGGTGAAGGTCATCTCGGCGCTCTCCGCGAGCGCGGCCTTGTAGCCGGCGTCGTCCAACAGACCATATTCGTGCATCAGCCACAGCACGACGTTCTCGCGCTGGTTCTTGTTCTCCTGCGGATAGGCGATGGGGTCGTACTGCACCGGGTATTTGGTAATGCAGACGATCGCGGCGCTCTGCGCCGCCGAAAGCTCCGACGTCTTTATGCCAAAGAAGTAGTTGGCCGCCGATTCGATGCCTGCGAGCTGTCCGCTCAGGCGGATGGTATTGAGATAAGCCTCCATGATCTGCTCTTTGGAGTAGTTCTTTTCAAGCTGAACGGCGCGGTACATCTCGCGCACCTTGCGCAGCACGCCGTCGAGCCCGCCGACCTCTTTTTCCTGCGTGATATTCTTGATGAGCTGCTGCGTGATGGTCGAGCCGCCCTGCGTGTTGCTGTACAGCCGGAACACGTATTCGTTGATGAACGCGGCAGCGGTGCGCTTCCAGTCGACGCCGTGATGACTCCAGAAGCGCTGATCCTCCGACGCGACGGTCGCGTCGATGAGGCACTGGGGCATATCGTCGTAATTGACCCACACGCGGTTTTCCTCGCCGTAGATGCGCTCATATTCCTCCCACGCGCCGGTCTCCTTGTTCTGCGCCATGAGAATGGTGGAGTAGCTGAGCTTGCACGAGTTGAGATCGAGCAGCGTGTCGTCGTCCTTTGTAACGTCCATGAGATAAAACGTCAGCGCGGCGGCGAGCGCACAGCCGAGCGCCGCGACGACGCAGACCACGATCAGCAGTCCGTGCAGCACGGCGCGCCAGCCTCTGCGCTTTTTTTTCGGCGCGCGGGCCTTCCCGTATTTCTCTTTCTTTTCTATTTCCTCGAGCTTCCGGCCGATCTCCACGGCGCGGCCGCTCACCTTGTCCTGATCTTCTGTCACTGTTTCTCCCCTGAAAAGCGCACGCTTTATTCCTTGTATATGATTGCGCAACGCATTTTATCCATTGTAATCTGCCGCGCGAATTGTGTCAATTCCCCCCGAAAAAACAGCCCCGCCGCGGCGAAGCTGTTTTGTTCGGTTCGTTTCTCTTATTCCGCGGCCGGCTGTTTGCCTTTTGCGAGCTCCTGCTCCTCCAGCTTGCGGTAATCGATCTTGCCGACAAGTGTCTTGGGCAGCTGATCGCGGAACTCGATATCGCACGGCATCGCGTATTTCGCGATGTTTTTGCGGCAGTAGGCGAGCAGCGTATCCTTGTTCTCCTGCGATGGCGCGACGCCCGGGCGCAGCGTGACGAAGGCCTTGACCTTCTGCATCTTGTAGTCGTCCGGGATGCCGATGACACAGCTCATCTGCACGAGCTCATGCGCGTCGAGGATGTTCTCGAGCTGGGATGGGTACACATTGTAGCCGCTCGTGATGATCATCCGCTTGATGCGCTGGCGGAAATAGATGAAGCCGTCCTCGTCCATCATGCCGAGGTCGCCCGTGTGCACCCAGGTGCGGCCGTCCGCGTGCTTTTGCAGCGTCGCTGCGGTCTCCTCGGGATCGTCGATGTACCCCATCATGACCGTCGGCCCGGAAAGGCAGATCTCGCCCTCCTTGCCGTAGGGGACCTCCTTCTGGGTGCCGGGCTTCACGATCTTGTAGAACGTGTCCGGGAACGGCAGGCCGATGCTGCCCTCGCGGAAGGTCGTCGGCGGCGTCAGGCAGCTCGCCGTGACGCACTCGGTCGTGCCGTAGCCCTCGCGAATCTGGATGGTCGAGTTGTGATCGTAAAGAAACTTGTCGAACTTTTTTTTCAGCTCGACGGACAGCGAATCGCCGCCGCTGAATACGCCCTTCAGGAAAAACAAGTCGGCCTTCTCCATCGACTGCAGCCGCAGCAGCGCCTCGTACAGCGTCGGCACGCCGGCGATGAAATTGCATTTGTATTTGACGAGCAGCTTCGCGTAGCTCTCCGCCGTAAAGCGCGGCACGAGCACGCAGCGCCCGCCGTTCGCGAGCATGGAATGGATCGTGACGCCCAGGCCGAAGCCGTGGAAGATCGGCATGACCGACAGCATACGGTCGCCCGCGCGGAACATCGGGTTGACCGCGACGATCTGGGCGGCGAGCGCGTTGAAATTCAGGTTGGACAGCAGGATGCCCTTCGTCGTCCCCGTCGTGCCGCCGCTGTACAGGATAACGGCGGGGTCGTTTGCCGCCTTGTCGACGCGGTATTTCCAGTGGTAGGCGCGCCCAAGCCCTAAAAATCGGTCCCACTGGATGACCGGCGCGTCCTTCGGAATCTTTTTGATCTTGCGCCCCTCTGTGAGCATATAGCCCACCTTGACCGGGCGGGACAGCTCGTCGCGGATGCGCGCGATGATGATGTTGGACACGTCGATATTCTGCCGGATCGCCTCAAACTTGTGATAGAACTGATCGAGCGTGATGACGGCGACGCTGTGCGATTTTTTCACATAGAATTCCAGCTCGTTTTCGCTCGACAGCGGATGGACCATGTTGCAGACCGCGCCCACCATATTGACCGCATAAAACATGACCACCGCCTGCGGGCAGTTGGGCATACAGATGGTGATGCGGTCGTCCGCGCGGATGCCGACGGCCTTGAGCGAACGCGCGCACAGATTGATGTCCTGCAGCAGCTTTTTATAGGTCGTCGAGCGGCCCATAAAATCGAACGCTATATAATTCGGATATTTTTCCGCCACGGCCTCCACCGCACCGGCCATCGAATCCGTGCGGTATTGAAGCGAGGCGGGCAGATCCCCTATACTGTGCAGCCACGGGGCCTTCGTCGTCTCCTTGAGATGGACGGGCTTTGCGAGCGCCGCGGCGCAGTCGGTCTTCGTCTCACTCATAATCCACTTCCTCCTTTGCCGGCGTCTCCAGCAGCTGCGGGTTCTGCAGCAGGTGCTTGAGCAGCTTGACGGTCTTCGCATAATAATAGCCGTCCGCGATGCGCTCGTCGAGCGTGAGGCCGATGTCGACGACCTCATGCATCACGGCGGCGCCCTTTTCGTCGTACTGCGGCGCGAGATG
Source organism: Oscillospiraceae bacterium (assembly GCA_034927165.1). Classification (GTDB taxonomy): domain Bacteria; phylum Bacillota; class Clostridia; order Oscillospirales; family Ruminococcaceae; genus JAYFNU01. Next base: position 1,572 of record JAYFQJ010000129.1, on the reverse strand, counting down.
CTTCTCGCCGATGATGACAAAGATGGACGTCGTGCCCCAGTTGGACAGGTGATGGTATCCCGCCTTCAGCTTGATGGAACCGAGATTGGTCAGAAACACCGTCGCATAGTTCGGGTCGGTCTTAACGAGCGAATACGGCACCCGGCCGTGAAAGTCCAGCCGCCGCAGGATCCACATGACGAACCGCAGGATGGGACCCGGCAGCTTGCGCAGCATATCCATGCCCGCCGTGGAATTGTCGACCGCGTCGCCGCGGCAGGTCGTGATCTCCTGCACGATGCGCGCGTGGATGCTGTCGAGCGTCGCGTCCTCCTCAAATTTTATGTAGGCGAGCGCCTCCTCGCCGTTGTCCGAAAATTCTTTTTTCACAACGAAGCCCGCCGTCAGGTCGTCGCGCTGATAGATGCGCATCCCCTGGACAAAGCGGTTCATCTTCGGCCGCAGCGTTACCGTCTTGACCGTCGCCGCGAGGATGAGGTGGAACAATGTGAATTTATGCTCCGTCAGCCCCGCGTTCTTTTTTTCAAGGTACGCGTTGATGTTCGTCAGATCGATCGTCTCGCTGATGAACGCCTCGTTGTCCGCCCTGTTCAGATACAGATACGGCATGATCGTGTGCAGCGGATCGAGCTCTCTGAGCCACCGCGCATCCCGCCGATCCCCGCGCCTTTTTTTGTATGATTCCATTTTATTTCTCCTTTTTCCTGTAACCCTTTTTCGCTAAGCTTCCCTTTTCGTAATAAAATGTAGCATATTTACTGTCAAATGAAAAGCGCCGCCGCTTATCTCGACAGATAGGGGCTGTCCGCATCCACGAATCGCCACAGCTCGCCGCGGCAGAGCTCCGCATACTCCACCCCGATGCGCGGCGTCGCGGCGATATGCGCGGGCGGCGCGCCTCGCTCCACAAACAAACGCTCGCTTGCGCACAGGTCCTCCCCGTACAGCGACCGGTCGATCGCCATTGCGCGGCACAGCTTGCCCGGGCCGGAGCACAGCGCCCTCGGCTTGTCAGTGCCGCGGCGCGCCGCCATGAGCGGCAGGCCCTCGACGGGCGCGAGCGCGCGCAGCAGCACCATCTCCGGCGCGCCGGGCTGCCCGGTCGTGATATTGAAGCAGCAGTGCATCCCGTAGATGAGGTAAATATACGCGCAGCCGCTGTCGCCATAGGCGACGCGGGTGCGCTCGCTGCGCCCCTTGTAGGTGTGCGCCGCGTCGTCCCGCTCCCCGAGATAGGCCTCCGTCTCGACGATGACCCCCCGCGTCGTCCCCTCTTGCGTGACGCGCACGAGCACCTGACCGAGCAGCGCACGCGCAGTATCCAGCGTTTCTCCCGCAAAAAAATCCCGCCGCAATCTGTCCGCCATACGTCCCGTCTCCGTCGCTTCCCCCAAAAAATAGTTGCAAAATTATTACATTGAAGATATAATCTTCGAAAATTGCAAGTGCAAGTTGGACACTCGCACGGTGAAAATTAGTTCTCCATAACCACGGGCACGACGGAAGCCTTGGCTTCTGTCGGGAGCGTGGTTGCCGCAGCCGTCAGGTTGCGAATACAGAGTCGAGGAACGC
>JAYFQJ010000031.1:0-19187 GCA_034927165.1 Oscillospiraceae bacterium | reverse complement strand
GGCATTAACACAATACTTGCCATTGTAACTATCGATTACTGCAAACTTGATCTCAGGCTTCACCTCCTTCCAACAGCTCGAAGAAAAGACCGCAGCAAGTCGTTTTCCATTTCAAGTTGCTTGATCCTCGCCGTATACTCCTCCTGAGTCGTCAACGGCCTCGTTCGTGGCCTGCCGCGATATGCAGGTATGGATGTACTGGGTTTTCGCATGCTTTTATTGTATCGATACATCAGTTCCTTGATCTGTTCGTATGTATACCCGAGTTCTACCCCTATCATCCGATAGGTATATCCCTGCTCCTTCATTTCCAATGCCTTAGGCAATATCTCTTTCCTGTAGTGTTTCCCCATATTAAAACCTCCTGTCGTTTTTATCTTACGACAGGAGGCCTCTTTTCTCAATGTCCACTCCGTGGGGGACAGTTCATTGTCCGCAGGCTGCTTTTTTATATTGTGGCGATCCGCCCCTATTCGTAGCGCAGCGCCTCGATGGGGTCGAGCTTCGCCGCTTTATTCGCGGGATAATAGCCGAAGAACACGCCGATGAGCATCGAGAAGCCGACGGCGATCAGGATGGACACAGCCGAGGGCGACGCGGCAAAGCCGAGCAGATTGGACGCGATCATACCGAGGGCGACGCCGAACAGGATGCCCAGAATTCCGCCGATGGTGCAGATGATGACCGACTCGACAATAAACTGCATACGAATGGCGCTGTTGGGCGCGCCGAGCGCCTTGCGCGTGCCGATCTCCCGCGTGCGCTCAGTGATGGACACGAGCATGATATTCATCACGCCGATGCCGCCGACGAGCAAGCTGATCGCAGCGATGGCGGCGATGGCGTACTGCACCGTGTCGAGCATCTCTGTGACCGTCTCAAGCATGGAAGACATATTGGTGGCCTGCACAGTGTAGGACGGATTGCGGCTGTAGAAGCTCGCGAAGAAAGCGCTCGTCGCGTTCAGAAACGCAGTGCTGTCAATGCCCGCGGCCGACACGACCGTAAAGCTCTCGTAACCGTCGTCCGCGCCCGCGTATTTCTTTGCCGTCGAGAGCGGGACATAAACGCTTGTACTGTCGGAGCTGAACATGGACGACACGCCCGCATCGTCCGTCTCGTATACGCCGACAACGTAGAACTCCAGCGAAACGCCGCCGACAACTGTGCTGAAGGTTTTTCCGATCGGGTCGGTGTTCTCGCCGAAGACGGTCTCGGCAAAGCTGTCCGCGACGACGGCGACGCGTTTTTCTCCGTCGATGTCCGCCTGCTTGATAAAGCGCCCGGTCGTCAGCTCGATCTCGTTCGCCTGCTGATATTCGGTGTTGACGCCCGTTATCGTGATCGACGCCGATTCGTCGCCCGACGAGACCGTCGCGCTGCCGAGCGTCTCGCTCAGCGCAATATAGTCTATAAAGCTTCCGTAGGCCGCGCGATATTCGACGATCATCTCGTCGGTGATGCGGTCCTCCGCGTCCGGCTCGCTGCGGCCGAACATGAAAGCGTCCACGGTGCCCTCGCTCTCCTCGTCGTCGGTGTCCTTTTCGGTGAGGCTCACCGTCACGTTGTTCGCGCCGAGGCTCTGCATACTGCTTGTGAGCGAGCCGGTCAGCGAGTTGCCGACGGTAAAGATCGCGATGACGGAGCCGATGCCGATAATGATGCCGAGCATCGTGAGAAATGAGCGCATCTTGCGGGAGGCGAGACTCGTGAGCGCAAGACGGATATTTTCAAGCAAAGAGGTCATGCGCCGCACCCCCTCCGCTCGCCCGTGATGCGCCCGTCCTCCAGCGACAGGATACGCTGCGTCTCCTCCGCAAGCCGCCGGTTGTGCGTGATGAGAACGACCGTCTTGCCGTGCCGTTCATGCAGATCATGAAAGATATCCATGACGATGCGGCTGGTCTCGGAGTCGAGCGCGCCCGTCGGTTCGTCCGCGAGCAGGATCGCCGGGTCGTTCGCGAGCGCGCGGGCGATCGCGACGCGCTGCTTCTGCCCGCCGGACAGCTCGTTTGGCTGGTGCTTCGCGCGGTCGCCCATGCCGACGAGCTCGAGCAGCTCCCGCGCGCGCGCCGTGCGCTGCGGCGCGGGTACCCCGGCGTACAGCATCGGAAGCTCGACGTTTCTGAGCGCCGTCGTGCGCCCTATGAGATTGAATGTTTGAAAAACGAAGCCGATCTCCCTGTTGCGGATGGTGGACAGCTCCCTGTCCTTCGCGTTCGCGACGTCCGTTCCGTTTAAAAAATAGGTCCCCTGCGTGGGTCGGTCGAGCGCGCCGATGATATTCATAAGCGTTGATTTTCCGCTGCCCGATTCGCCCACGACGCTGACAAACTCCCCCGCGGCGACATCGAGATCGATCCCGTGCAGGATCTCCAGTTCATTGGGTTTGCCGATGTAGTAGCGCTTGACGATATCCCGCATCTCAATGAGCGACCGGCTGCCTTCGATCATCCTCTGCCGCCGTTCTGCGCACCGCCGCCCGAGGGCATATCTCCTGAAGGCATACTGCCGCCGCCCGAGGGCATACTGCCGGACGGCGTCGACTGTCCGAACATCGAGAAGATGCCGCTGTCCTGCGTGGGCGTGTCGGTGACCGCCTCCTCCTCTACCGCGCTCGCGCGGATGGTCATGCCCTCCTCGAGCGCGTCGCCAGATATCTCGATATAATAATCGTTGCTCTCCCCCGTCGTCACGGTCACCGTCTCAAAGACGGGATTTGCGGGGTCGTCGTTTGTCATGACATAGACGATGCTGTTTCCCTTCTCGTCAGTGCCAACGGCGTCGTACGGAACAGTGTACACGTTGTCTATGCTCGACAGGATGATCTCGACCTTTGCGTTCATGCCGATGAGCAGGCCGCTGTCCGCGTCCAGCACCGCGACCTCCGCGTCAAAGGTGCTGCTGCTCGACGAGCCGCCGCCCATGCCCGTGGAGGTGTTGGCCGTGGGGCTGAGCATCGTCACGCGGCCGTTGATATCCCCGTCGGTGGCGTCGCTCGTGATGATGCACCGCATACCGACTTCGACGCTTTTGACGTCGTACTCCGCGACGGAGATGGCGATGACGAGGTCGCTCGTGTTCTGGATGGTCGCCGCGGTCCCGTTGACGGTGTTGCCGACCGTCGCGTTGACCGCGGTCACCTTGCCGGCCGTTTCCGCTACAAGGGTGCAGTTGTTGTACTCCTCATACAGCTCGTCGAGCGTGTCGCTCGACTTGCTGGATACATAGCTGTTGTAGGCGGTCGTCTTGGCGGATGCCTTGGCCGTCGCGGCGTTGCTCGCGTTCACATAGGCGTTATACAACGGATCATAGACCGCCTTCTGCGCATTGTAGGCCGTCTGCGCCGCCGTATAATCGACGGCAGTCTTCGCCGCGTCCAGATTTGAGAGCGCCGTGCTCTCCGCCGCCGCCGCGGTGTTGTAGGCGCTTTGCGCCGACTGCCACGCGTTATAGCAGCTCTCGCACGCGCAGCCGCTGCCGGAAAAGGTCGTGTCGCTTGTAGTATGCCCGTTGGGACAGGCAACTGTCGCGTTGACAAAATCGATCCGCGCGAGGTCCGTCGCCGTCTTTTGGGAGGCCGCATCCGCCTGCGCCGCCGTGTAGGCGCTTTGCTGGGCGCTGACGGAGGCGACGGCCGCGTCGTAGACCGCTTTGGCGTTGTCGTAATCGGTCTGTACCGCCGCGAGATTACTTTTTGCCGTTGCCAGCGCCGACGCCGCGGCGTCGTACTCGCTGCTCGCGGCCGTGTAATTGGCGTAGGCCTTGTCGGTCGCCTGCGTGAGCTGTTCCTTTTCCTTGGCGATCTTCTCCGAAAGATCGCTCGTGTCCAGCGTGAGGATGACGTCTCCCGCCTCAACCTCGTCGCCCACCTGCACATGGATAGTCTTGACGGTGTAATTGAGCTTGGTCGTGACATTGGAAACATTGGCGCTCTCGACGCTCCCCGTCGCCGTGATGGTGTCGTCGAGCGAGGTCTTCGTCAGCGTCACGGTGCGCACATAGCTGAGCGCATCGCCGGCGTTTGCCGCTGTAAGCCGCCGCGGCAGAATAATGGACAACACAATACAGGCGATCAGCGCGACGGCGATTCCCGCACTGATCACCTTATGCTTTTTGCAAAAAGCGCCCACGGAGCAGGCCGCCCTTCGACACCACGCGCCGATGCCCTTTGCGATCGATTTCAGCCCTGTCGATTTCTCCGCAGCTTCAGGGTCCTGCGTCACGACGGCTGTCTGCGCTTCCTTTTCATCCTGTTCTTCCGGGGACGTTCCCGCGGATTTTTCTTTAAACAATTTCATGAAATATCCCTTTGCCGCAAAAATTTCACTGTAGATATTTCATATTGTATGGTATGCGCCTTAAACCAGACTTAAAATCAGGAAAAATCCGGAAAATTCAGCGCAGCAACAGCGCCGCGAAATCGTTCACATTCGTCCCCGTCGGACCTGTCATGATGAGGCTGTCCACCGCCTTGAGCGCGGGGTAGGCGTCGTTATTCGCGAGCACGGCGTCGATGTCGATGCCCTTCTCGCGCAGCTGCGCCGCCGTCGCGCCGTCCACATAACCGCCCGCCGCATCGGTCGGGCCGTCCGTCCCGTCCGAGCCGACAGAAAATACCGCCGCGTTCTCCAGCCCATCGATGCCCTTCGCCGCCGCGAGCGCCAGCTCCTGGTTGCGGCCGCCCTTGCCCGTTCCGGTGAGCCGCACGACCGTCTCCCCGCCCATGATAAATGCGCGCGGCTTCTTCGTGTCGGCGTGCTCCCGCGCGATTGCCGCGAGCTGCCCGCCCGCGTCCCGCGCCTCACAGCTCAGCGAATCCGTCAATATCTTCGTCTCATAACCGAGCGCCTCACACGCGCGCCGCGCCGCGGCGCAGAGCTCCCGCACGCTGCCTGTCACCTGCGTGTGCACATTGTCGAGCGCCTTCGGCGTCTCGCGCCGCAGCAGCGCCCGCGCTTGCGCAGACAGCTTCAGATCATACTTCTCGGCGACCGCGAGCGCGTCCGCGCAAGTCGAGACGTCCGCGCAGCATGGCCCGGACGCGATCATATCCACCGGATCGCCGAGGATGTCCGACAGGATGACGGCATAGATCTTTGCGGGCGCGCACAACTGCGCGAACCGACCGCCCTTGACCGCCGACAGGCGTTTGCGAACGGTATTCATCTCCACGATATCCGCGCCGCACGCGAGCAGCTGCTTTGTGATCTCCTCGAGCTCGCCGAGCGGAATAAGCGGCTGCTCAAACAGCGCCGAGCCGCCTCCGGAGAGTAAAAACACGACGGTATCCGTCGCAGTCAGGGATCGCGCGAGCTCGACGGCGCGCCGCGTTGCCGCAACGGTGTTTTCATCCGGCACGGGATGCCCCGCCTCATAGATCTCGAGCTTTCCGATGGGGCCCTGCGCGTGCCCGTACTTGGTTATGACGACGCCCCCCGTCATCCGATCGCCGAGCGCCCGCGCCGCGCTCCCGGCCATGCGCCACGCCGCCTTGCCGACGGCAAACACATAGACGGGGCCCTGCGCCGAAAAATCGGTCAGCGCGCGCAGCACCGCCTGCTCGGGCAGCACCGCCTCGATGGCCTGCGTATAAATTGTTTTTGCGTCTTCACGCAGCTTTTTCTTCATCGCGATTGCTTCCTCTCTTTTTTATTATTATACCATGCGCGGCCGCTTGCGGGTGATGCCGCAGGCGTAACCGCCAGAATGGCGTATTGAAAGGCGAGGCTCTTCCCCTTCGTAGAATGCGTCGTCAGGATTTGCAGATATTCATCGGCCGCGCGAGGCCAAAGCAGGCCGGCATACCCGCCGTTACTGTTCCGGGGCAGTCGTATCCCCCCGCGTCGGCTCGAACGTCCCGTCCGCTTTATCAGCGCAGCGCCCCTCTTCGGCGTTTTCCGCGCATCTGATCTGCGATATAAAAGCGAACATACTCAGGAGGCTCACAGCGATGGCGAGATACAGCGGCGCAAAGCTTGCCGCCAGATAGCCGGATCCTCCCGTGATGCTGTAGCAGGTCACCGCTATATAAGCGATCATGGCGCTTCTCAATAAAAAGACAAGCCAGAGCCCGACGCTGACCGCGGCATACAGCCACAGCTGTCTTCTGACCGTGCGGCCCAATTTGCCCGCGCTGCGTTTCAAACGCAGCACAGCGTAAACAAGAAGCCCGGGACAGAGCAGCATGAGCGCTTCGGTGATATAGCCGTAAATTGAGGTCAGCCGGGAAAGAGTGCGCATGTTTGCGGTGATCACATCAGGAGAAGGAATCTTCTCCCCTCCCCCTGAGAGATAGTAATAAGAAATCTTGCAGTGAAGCGCGCTCTCATAGGCCTCCATGACATCCCGATCCATTTCAATAAATTCAGGGAGACAGGAAAGGCCCTGAGCGCTGATCACATAGCCCGCTTCCGTAAAGGTCTTCTTGAGCACGGCGGGAGCGAGCGACAGATCGATCGGCGGAGATATTCCGACGGATCTTCGCGCCGATGCTTCTATGAGACCTGCATCGCATACGGCATTTACCTCATCCGCGACACGGCGCCAGAAGGCGTCTGCGGTCACCGCGTCACAGTAGTATCCCTCGTTGGCCGCGGCGTCGCGCACCGCCCAGATAAACATCCATGAATATTCCTCTCCGAGCTTCCATGCCTGCACCGGTGACCCTTCCCCGTCCAACTGCTCCTTTAACGTCGCAAAGGTCGGAGAGAGCTCATACAGCTTCTCCCTGACGTCCTTTGACATCACGATCCCCGATTCGGACCGGGGCCGTGTAAACGCTCCATAGGCCTCCACATAACCGCCCGATGTGTATTCATCCTGCAGAAATACACCGTATGTCTCGTAATTTTTCATACAGATGGGCAGCGCCACCGAAAAATATCCCACAACCAAAAGCGCCGCTGCGGTGCAGAGCTTCAGGGCCTTTCTCTGCGTCGTCTTCTCGGTGATCGTAAACCCGATGCAAACCACAAAAGCCGCTGCGTAAAAAACATAGAGCCACTGGCTGTCTTCCCGCGTGTTTACGGCAGCGCACAGCATAACGCCGGAAAACAGAGCATACAGGCAGCGCGGCAGCGGATTTTTGTCCTTATAGCGAAGGGCAAAGCCGATAATGAGCGCGAGCGACCAAAGCGCGAGGGAGTGATAGATCGCATCACGGTAGGTGCGCACAACGCTTGTGCTGTAGGTCAGGGGATTGAAAACCAGAAACGCATACATCAGCAGCGAAGCAAAGCTGAACTTATGGATGGGACGCGTTGCAAAAAGCGCCGTTATACTTGCAAGCACATAAATAAGCTGAGTCAAAAAAACAAAATTGACGCCGAGCTTCACGGCACTTCCGAGCACAATTGGAAAAATGACGCCCTTGATCAGCGTCATGTTGTTATATTCGCCCATCCATGAGCCGTCTGCATAATTGAGCCCTTTTACGAACTGGAGAACATCGTCATGCACTGTATTCGGCTCATAATGCAGGCAGATATCTTTTGATAAAAACAAGCGCAGCGCGGTCACTGCCGCAAGGATGCAGAAATAAATCACAAGCCGTCTTGTATCCCTGTGTTCGATCGCAGACAGGTTTCTTTTTGCTCTCATGCGCTTCCCATCCTTTGTGTTCGTTGTACCGATTACCGCGATGTCTCAGTATATATGCATCCCGACGTCAGACACGGCGCACACTCTCCTTAATTTAAACTTTCCGGGAGAGCCGCCGCCTCCAGGCGTTTGCACTCGGATTGAGGATTTCTGCAGTCCTTCCAACTGTACGACCCGACCGATTTTTGTCAATTATAACACGGAATGCTATTTCTGGAAATATGCAAAAAGCCAACGCATGGGGCGAACTTCGTTTTGCAGATACAAATCATGCCATCATAGAAAACGCGGCAACAAAAAAACGGAAGCCCGCGTGAGCGCGGGTTTCCGAAATCATTTTTTATTCCCACTCGATCGTCGCGGGTGGCTTCGTCGTGACGTCATAGAGAATGCGATTGACGCCCGGCACCTCGTTCACGATGCGGCTGCTGATCTCCGCGAGGACGTCGTACGGAATGCGCGCAAAATCGGCGGTCATCGCGTCTACCGAGGTCACCGCGCGAATACCGATCGCATGGAAATAGGTGCGCGCATCACCCATGACGCCCACGCTCTGCAGATTCGGAAGCACCGTGAAATACTGCCATATCTCCTTGTCGAGGCCCGCTTTCGCGATCTCCTCGCGCAGGATAGCGTCGCTCTCGCGCAGCAAAAACAGCTTTTCTTCCGTGATCTCGCCGAGGCAGCGCACTGCGAGACCAGGTCCCGGGAAGGGCTGTCGGCTGACAATGAATTCGGGGATGCCCAGCGCGCGGCCGACATTGCGGACCTCGTCCTTGAACAGGAGCCGCAGCGGCTCGCACAGCTTCAGCTTCATCTTTTCGGGCAGACCGCCGACGTTGTGGTGGCTCTTGATGACCGCCGCGTCGCCCGCGCCGCTCTCTATGATATCGGGATAGATCGTCCCCTGCAGCAGATAATCAAAATCGCCGCCGAGCTGCTTCACCTGCTCGTCGAACACCTCGATAAATTCCCTGCCGATGATCTTGCGTTTGGTCTCGGGGTCGGTCACGCCCTTGAGTGCGCCCAAAAAGCGCTCGCCTGCGTTCACGCGGTGAACCTCGAGGTCAAACTCCTTTTTGAGCGTCCCCATGACCTCGTCGCCCTCGTTTTTGCGCAGCATCCCGTGGTCGACGAAAATGCAGGTCAGACGGTCGCCGATGGCCTTGTGCAGCAGCACGGCGCACACCGTGCTGTCGACGCCGCCGGACAGCGCACACAGCACCCGGCTGGCGCCGAGCTCCGCGCGCAGCCTCGCGATCTGCTCCTGCGCAAAGTTGGCCGCCGTCCAGTCGCCGCTCACGCCGCAGACGTCGTATAAAAAGCGGCGGATGTATTCCTTTCCGAACGGCGTGTGCTCCACCTCCGGGTGGAATTGCACCGCGTACAGCTGCCTGTCTGCATTTTCCATCGCGGCGACGCCGCAGCTCTCGCTCGACGCCGTAACGGTGAAGCCCGCGGGCGGCTCAACGATCTGGTCGGTATGGCTCATCCAGCACACTCCGCCGCCCGTGGCGCGCGCGATGAGGCTGCCGGGGACCGTCTCGATCTCCACCTTGCCGAACTCTCTGTTTTCAATGCGCTGCACCCTGCCGCCGAGCAGGTACGCCATCAGCTGCGCGCCATAGCAGATGCCCAGAACCGGAATACCCAGCGAAAAAATTTCCGCGTCGATCGTCGGCGCGTTATCCGCATAGGCGCTCTGCGGTCCGCCCGTAAAAATGATGCCCTTCGGCTTTTTTTCACGGATCACCTCAAGCGCCTTTTTATATGGCACGACCTCGCAGTAAACATTCTGCTCGCGCACGCGGCGCGCGATGAGCTGATTGTACTGACCGCCGAAGTCGATCACGATGATCATTTCTCTCATACGTCCACCTGCACGTCGCATTTTTGATAATTCGGCTCGCCGTTTTTGATGGCAATGTCGTGGGGGTGGCTCTCCCGCAGACCCGCGCCCGTGATGCGGACAAATTTCCCGCCCGTGCGCAGCGCTTCGATCGTCTCCTTGCCGCAGTAGCCCATGCCGGAGCGCAGACCGCCGAGCATCTGGTAGATCACATCGGCGACGTCGCCGCGGCAGGGAACGAGTCCCTCCACGCCCTCCGGGACAAATTTCTTCGAGCCGCTTTGGAAATAGCGGTCGCTGCTCCCCTTCTTCATGGCGGCGGTGGAGCCCATGCCGCGGTAGGACTTGTACTTTTTTCCGTCGATCTCGAGGATCTCGCCGGGGCTTTCGGTCGTTCCCGCGAACAGCGAGCCGATCATGACGCAGCTGCCGCCGGCGGCGATCGCCTTGACGATATCTCCGGAGAATTTGATTCCGCCGTCCGCGATCACGGGAATGCCGAACTCGTCCGCCTCCCGCGCGCACTGCAGGATCGCCGTCAGCTGCGGCACGCCGACGCCCGCGACGATGCGGGTCGTGCAGATGGAACCGGGACCGATGCCGATCTTGACGCAATCCGCGCCGGCGCGGATGAGATCGTGCACCGCGTCGGGCGTCGCGACATTTCCCGCGATCACTTCAAGCTCGGGATATTTGGCCTTGATGATGCCGACGGTGTGCAGCACGTTCGCGCTGTGCCCGTGGGCGGTGTCTACGGCGATGACGTCGACGCCCGCGCCGACCAGCTCGTCGATGCGCTCGAGCACATCGGTCGTCGCGCCGACAGCCGCGCCGACCAGCAATGCGCCGCTGCTGTCCTTCACCGCGGTCGTCTCGTCAAATTCGACCTCTTTCGCGCGGGCGACCATCGCGGCCTGCTCATTGATCGACATATTTTTGTGGATGAATCCAAGCCCGCCGCAGCGCGCCATCGCGGCCGCCATCTGCCATTCAGTGACGGTGTCCATGCCCGCGCTCACAAGCGGGATGTTCAGCTTGATCTTATTCGTGAGACGCGTCGACAAGCGCACCTCGTTCGGCAGCACATCGGACTTCTGCGGCACCAGCAGCACGTCGTCGAAGGTCAGCCCCTCATACAGTATTTCGGCCATAGGATATCCCCCTCTTTTATGAATAAGCCCCCGCCGCAAGGGCGAGGGCTTTTGTTCGTGCAGTTTGCTCAGCTGTTGATCTTGATGACGACGCCGGAACCGACGGTACGGCCGCCCTCGCGGATAGCGAAGCGGAGGCCCTCCTCGATGGCGATCGGAGTGATCAGCTCAACATCCATCTCGACGTTGTCGCCGGGCATGCACATCTCAACGCCCTCGGGCAGACTGACAACACCGGTAACGTCGGTCGTTCTGAAATAGAACTGCGGACGATAATTGTTGAAGAACGGGGTGTGACGGCCGCCCTCATCCGTTTTAAGGACGTAGACCTGACCGCGGAACTTCGTGTGGGGGTTGATGGAGCCCGGCTTGCAAAGGACCTGGCCGCGCTCGATGTCGCTGCGCTGTACGCCGCGAAGCAGCGCGCCGATGTTGTCGCCGGCTTCCGCGAAGTCCAGCGTCTTGCGGAACATCTCAAGGCCGGTAACGACCGTCTTGGCCTTCTCTTCCTTCAGACCGACAAGCTCGACTTCCTCGTTGACCTTGATGGTGCCGCGCTCGACACGGCCGGTGGCGACGGTGCCGCGGCCGGTGATGGTCATGGTGTCCTCAACAGGCATCAGGAACGGCAGGTCCGCCTTGCGCTCCGGGGTCGGGATATAGGTGTCGACCGCGTTCATGAGGTCGAGGATGCACTTGTATTCCGGCGCATTGACGTCGGTGGAGGTGGACTCGAGCGCCTTCAGCGCGGAGCCCTTGATGATCGGGGTCTCGTCGCCGGGGAAATCGTAGAAGCTCAGCAGCTCGCGGATCTCCATCTCGACGAGCTCGATGAGCTCGGGATCGTCGACCTGATCGATCTTGTTCATGAATACGACGATATAGGGCACGCCGACCTGACGGGCGAGCAAGATGTGCTCACGGGTCTGGGGCATCGGGCCGTCCGCCGCGGAAACGACGAGGATCGCGCCGTCCATCTGCGCGGCGCCGGTGATCATGTTCTTGACATAGTCGGCATGGCCCGGGCAGTCGACGTGGGCATAGTGACGGGTCTCCGTCTGATACTCGATGTGGGCGGTGTTGATCGTAATGCCGCGCTCGCGCTCTTCGGGCGCCTTATCGATGGCGTCGTACGCTTCGAACTCAGCCTGGCCTTTGAAGGAAAGGACCTTCGTGATCGCGGCGGTCAGCGTGGTCTTGCCGTGGTCGACGTGACCGATGGTGCCGATATTGACATGGGGCTTGCTTCTGTCAAATTTTGCTTTAGCCATTGGAATTGTCCTCCATAATTTTTCTTAAATGTTCGTTGTGATGTTATTGTACCAACAACAGGGCGGGATTTCAAGAGTCGCCCCGTAAATCAGTCGTTTTTCTGCCGCACGCTCATGATGCCCTCGGCGATGGATTTCGGCACCTCGACGTAGTGGCTCGGTTCCATTGTATACTGGCCGCGGCCCTGCGTCTTGGAGCGCAGATCCGTCGCGTAGCCGAACATACCGGACAGCGGGACAAAGGCGTTGATCTGCTGGGCGCCCGTGAGGGTATCCATGCCCTGGATCTGGCCGCGGCGCGCGTTGAGGTCGCCGATGACGTCGCCCATGTATTCGTCCGGAACGATGACGTTGACGCGCATGATCGGCTCGAGAATGACCGAGTCGGCCTTGCGCAGCGCTTCCTTCATCGCCATGGAGCCCGCGATCTTGAACGCCATTTCGGACGAGTCCACCTCGTGGAAGCTGCCGTCGTACAGCGTGACCTTCACGTCGACGACGGGATAGCCCGCGAGCACGCCCGCCTGCAGCGCGCCTTGAACGCCCTGGTTGACAGGCTCGATGAACTCTTTCGGGATGGCGCCGCCGACGACGGCGTTGATGAACTCATAGCCCTTGCCGGTCTCGTTGGGTTCGACCCGGATCTTGACGTGGCCGTACTGCCCGTGGCCGCCCGACTGGCGCGCATACTTCATCTCGACGTCCGCGTTCTTGCGGATCGTCTCGCGGTACGCGACCTGCGGCTTGCCGACGTTTGCTTCGACCTTAAACTCGCGCAGCAGACGGTCGACGATGATCTCCAGGTGCAGCTCGCCCATGCCGGCGATGATGGTCTGGCCCGTTTCTTCGTCCGTATAGGTGCGGAAGGTCGGGTCCTCCTCGGCGAGCTTGGACAAGGCGATCGCCATCTTTTCCTGGCCCGCTTTTGTCTTCGGCTCGATCGCGACGCGGATGACCGGCTCGGGGAATTCCATCGATTCGAGGATGATGGGCGCGTTCTGCGCGCACAGCGTGTCGCCCGTCGTCGTGTTCTTCAGCCCGACGGCCGCCGCGATGTCGCCGCAGTAGCACGTTTCGATGTCCTTGCGGTGGTTGGCGTGCATCTGCAGAATGCGGCCGATGCGCTCGCTGTTGTTCTTGGTCGAGTTGTAAACGCTGCTGCCGGCGTCCACCTTGCCGGAATAGACCCGGAAAAAGCAGAGCTTGCCGACAAAGGGATCGGTCGCGATCTTGAACGCCAGCGCGGAAAACGGCTCATCGTCGCCCGCGTGCCGATACTCCTCCTCATCCGTCTTGGGGTTGACGCCCTTGATGGACGGAATGTCGAGCGGCGAGGGCATATAGTCGACGATGGCGTCGAGCAGCTTCTGCACGCCCTTATTTCTGTAGGAGGTGCCGCACAGCACTGGGACAAACGTATTGTCGATGGTGCCCACGCGGATGGCCTTCTTGATCTCGTCGATGGAGATCTCCTCCCCGGCGAGATACTTCTCCATCAGCGGCTCGTCGATCTCCGCGAGCGCCTCGAGCATCTGGTTGCGGTACTCCGCCGCCTGCTCGCGCATATCGGCGGGGATATCCTCTCCGACGACGTCCTTCTGGATGGCCTCGAAATTCGTGTACGCCTTCATATCGACAAGGTCGATCAGGCCGACGTACGCGTCCTCCGCGCCGATGGGCAGCTGGATGGGCACCGCGTTGCATTTGAGCCGCTCGCGCATCATGTGCACGACACGGTAAAAGTCGGCGCCCATGATGTCCATCTTGTTGACGTACGCCATGCGCGGGACCTTGTACTTGTCGGCCTGCCGCCAGACCGTTTCGGACTGGGGCTCGACGCCCCCCTTCGCACAGAAGACCGTGACGGAGCCGTCCAGCACGCGCAGCGAGCGTTCGACCTCTACGGTGAAATCCACGTGGCCCGGGGTATCGATGATGTTGATGCGGTTCTCGTTCCAGTATGCGGTGGTGGCCGCGGATGTGATTGTTATGCCGCGTTCCTGCTCCTGCGCCATCCAGTCCATGGTCGCTGCGCCGTCGTGGGTCTCACCGATCTTATGGTTGATGCCCGTATAGAACAATATTCGTTCGGTTGTCGTTGTTTTGCCGGCGTCGATGTGCGCCATGATGCCAATATTTCTGGTCGCTTCAAGTGAAACGTCTCTCGGCATAAAATCCTCCTCGCCGCTTTTTTAATGCGATTAATATCTGAAGTGTGCGAACGCTTTGTTCGCGTCTGCCATCTTGTGCGTGTCTTCGCGCTTCTTGACGGCGTTGCCGGCTCCGTTGCAGGCGTCCATGATCTCGCCCGCGAGGCGTTCGGCCATCGTGCGCTCATTGCGTGCGCGCGAATAGCTTGTCAGCCAGCGAAGACCGAGCGTTGTGCGGCGCTCCGGGCGTACTTCCAAAGGAACCTGGTACGTGGAACCGCCGACACGGCGCGCTTTGACTTCCAGCTCCGGCATGATGTTTGCCATCGCCTTGTCGAACATCTCGAGCGGGTCGTTGCCCGTCTTATCCTTTACGATATCAAATGCACCGTAAACGATTTTCTGGGCGACGCCTTTTTTGCCGTCGTACATGATGCTGTTGACAAGACGTGTCACCATCTTTGAACCGTAGACCGGGTCGGCCAAAACGTCGCGTTTCGCGATATTGCCTCTTCTCGGCATATCTTCTTCCCTCCCTCATAAAGAATGATTTCACAGGTACTCAAAAGCTCGCGCTTTTGCAGTGTGCCAGACGGAAGCAATATATATAGTATATATAAAGCCTCTTATATGGCGGGGTAATGCTTACTTTTTCTTCGGGCGTTTTGCGCCGTACTTGGAGCGGGCCTGGCCTCTGCCGTTGACGCCCTGCGTGTCGAGCGTTCCGCGCACGATGTGATAACGCACGCCGGGCAGATCCTTGACACGGCCGCCGCGGACGAGAACCACGCTGTGCTCCTGCAAATTGTGGCCTACGCCGGGGATGTAGCCCCAGACCTCGATGCCGTTCGTCAGACGAACACGCGCGACCTTGCGAAGCGCGGAGTTCGGCTTCTTCGGGGTCATCGTCTTGACCGTCGTACAAACGCCGCGTTTCTGCGGAGAATTGGACTCCGTGTAGGCTCTCTTCTGCGAGTTGAAGCTGCTTCCGAGCGCCGGAGACTTGGACTTGTAGACGGACTGCTCGCGTCCCTTGCGAACTAACTGGTTAAATGTCGGCAACCTGAGTTTCCTCCTTCTTTAATTGATATATGATTTACGGGAATTTCCCCATAATCAACGCGAATATGCGCCATCGGGCGCAGCAAATCGATTATACAGTATGTCCAATTGATTTGCAAGTTTTTTGTGCGGGATTACGGTTTTGTAATCACTCACGCACCCGTGCCGCGAAAGGTCGGGTCCAGCTCATAGGAGGCCGTATTGAACTGCTCCATGCCGGTGCCTGCGGGGATGAGCTTGCCGATGATGACGTTTTCCTTGAGACCGAGCAGCGGATCGGTCTTTCCCTTGATCGCGGCGTCGGTCAGCACGCGGGTCGTCTCCTGGAAGGAGGCGGCGGACAGGAAGCTGTCGGTCGCGAGCGAGGCCTTGGTGATGCCCAGCAGCACCGGCTCGCTGACGACGGGCGCGACGCCCTCCTCGCCCTTTTTCAGGCGCTCGGCGACGTCCTCGTTGAAGCGGATCACCTCGCCGACGTCCGCAAGACTGCCGGACAGGTAATTCGAGCTGCCCGGCTCGGTGACGCGCACCTTGCGCATCATCTGGCGGACGATGACCTCGATGTGCTTGTCGTTGATATCGACGCCCTGCATACGGTAAACGCGCTGGACCTCCTGAATGAGGTAATTCTGCACGGCGAGCTTGCCCTTGATCGCAAGAATATCGTGCGGGTTCGCGAGGCCGTCGGTGATCATATCGCCGACGTCCACTGTCGAGCCCTCGGCAACCTTGAGCCCCACGCCGTAGGGAATGAGGTAGCTGCGCTCATCCACGCCGCCGTCGGGCGTCTCGCCCGTCACGACTGCGTAGCGATTCTTTTTGCTGTCGTCGATGTGCACGACGCCCCGGATCTCGGTGAGTATGGCGAGATTCTTCGGCTTCGGCTTTCTGCCCTCGAACAGCTCCTCTACGCGGGGCAGACCCTGCGTGATGTCCTCCTCGGAGGCGATGCCGCCCGTGTGGAAGGTGCGCATCGTCAGCTGGGTGCCCGGCTCGCCGATGGACTGCGCGGCAATGATGCCGACCGCCTCGCCGAGCCCGACCGGGCGTCCGTTCGCGAGGTTCGCGCCGTAGCATTTCGCGCACACGCCGTGCTCGCAGCGGCAATTGAGGACCGAGCGGATCATGACGCTCCGGATCCCGGCCGCTTCGACCTCCTTCGCGAGGTCCTCGGTGATCATGGTGTCCTTGTCGACGATGACCGCGCCGGTCGCGGGGTCGATGATATCGTCGACGCTGTAGCGCCCGATGAGACGCTCGCGGAAGGGCTCGATGATCTCGTTTCCGTCCTTGATGTCCGCGACAAGGATGCCCTCGGTCGCGCCGCAGTCCCATTCGCGGATGATTACGTCCTGCGAGACGTCGACGAGGCGGCGGGTGAGGTAACCGGAGTCGGCCGTGCGCAGCGCGGTGTCGGCGAGGCCTTTTCTCGCGCCGCGGGAGCTGATGAAGTATTCGAGGATGTTCAGGCCCTCGCGGTAGTTCGCGCGGATCGGGATCTCGATGGTCTTTCCGGAGGTGTTGGCGATCAGGCCGCGCATGCCGGCGAGCTGGCGGATCTGGTTCATGGAGCCGCGGGCGCCGGAATCCGCCATCATGAAGATGGGGTTGTACTGGTCAAGGTTGTCCTTCAGCGCGTCGGCGACGAGCTCTGTCGTCTCCTGCCACGTCTCGATGACCGCCTTGTACCGCTCCTTGTTGGAAATAATGCCGCGGCGGAACTGCTTGTTGATGACGTCGATCTTGTCCTCCGCTTCCGCGAGCAGGATCTTTTTCTGCGGCGGAATGACAACGTCGGAAACGGAAACAGTGATGGCGCTCTTTGTGGAGTACTTAAAGCCCTGCGCTTTGACCTCGTCGAGCATCTCCGCCGTGCGGGCGACGCCGTGGACGCGGATGCACGCGTCGATGATCTTGCCAAGCTGCTTTTTGCCGACGAGGACGTCGATCTCAAGCTTGAACAGATCATCCTCGGTGCTGCGCTCACAGAAGCCGAGATCCTGCGGGATGGGCCGGTTGAAGATGAGACGGCCGACCGTCGTGTCGATCAGCTTTGTTTTGACGACGCCGCCGATCTCCTTCTCGATGCGCACCCTGACTGCGGCGTGCAGCGACACATCGCCGTCTGCGTAGGCCATCATCGCCTCATCCACGTCGCGGAAGGCCTTGCCCTCGCCGAGCTCGCCCTCTTTTTTGAGCGTCAGATAATAGGAGCCGAGGACCATGTCCTGCGTCGGGACCGTGACGGGGCGCCCGTCGGCGGGCTTGAGCAGGTTGTTCGCCGCGAGCATGAGGAAGCGGGCCTCGGCCTGCGCTTCTGCGGACAGCGGAACGTGGACGGCCATCTGGTCGCCGTCGAAGTCGGCGTTGTACGCCGTGCACGCGAGCGGATGCAGCTTGAGCGCGCGGCCCTCGACGAGCACCGGCTCAAACGCCTGGATGCCCAGACGGTGCAGCGTCGGCGCGCGGTTGAGCAGCACCGGGTGATCCTTGATGACGGTCTCGAGAGAGTCCCACACCTCGGTGCGGGTGCGCTCGACCATCTTTCTCGCGCTCTTAATATTGTTCGCCACGCCGTTTTCGACGAGGTGCTTCATGACAAAGGGCTTGAACAGCTCCAGCGCCATCTCCTTGGGCAGACCGCACTGATAGATCTTCAGCTCCGGGCCCACGACGATGACCGAACGGCCGGAATAGTCGACGCGCTTGCCCAGCAGGTTCTGGCGGAAGCGGCCCTGCTTTCCCTTGAGCATATCGGACAGCGACTTGAGCGGGCGGTTGTTCGGGCCCGTGACAGGGCGGCCGCGCCGGCCGTTGTCGATCAGGGCGTCCACCGCCTCCTGCAGCATGCGCTTTTCGTTGCGCACGATGATGTCCGGCGCGCCGAGCTCCAACAGCCTTTTCAGACGGTTGTTGCGGTTGATGACGCGGCGGTAAAGATCGTTGAGATCGCTCGTCGCGAACCGGCCGCCGTCCAGCTGCACCATCGGGCGGATGTCGGGCGGTATGACCGGCACGACGTCGAGGATCATCCACTCGGGGCGGTTGCCCGACGTGCGGAAAGCCTCGACGACCTCGAGGCGCTTGAGCACACGGATCTTTTTCTGGCCCGAGGAAGTGTCCGCCTCCTCACGGAGCTGCTTTGCAAGCTCCTCGAGATCGATCTTCGCGAGCAGGTCGCGGATCGCCTCGGCACCCATAGCCGCCTTGAATTCATCCTCATAGCGCTCGCGCATATCGCGGTATTCGTTCTCATTGAGCAGCTGCTTTTCCTCAAGCGGCGTGTAGCCGGGATCGGTCACGATATAGGCCGCAAAATACAGGACCTTTTCAAGGTCGCGCGGCGAAATGTCAAGCATCAGGCCGATGCGCGACGGAATACCCTTGAAATACCAGATGTGAGAGACGGGCGCGGCGAGCTCAATGTGGCCCATGCGCTCGCGGCGCACCTTCGCGCGGGTGACCTCGACGCCGCAGCGGTCGCAGATCTTTCCCTTGTAACGCAGGCGCTTATATTTTCCGCAGTGGCACTCCCAGTCCTTCGTCGGTCCGAAAATGCGCTCACAGAACAGACCGTCGCGCTCCGGTTTCAGCGTGCGGTAGTTGATCGTTTCGGGCTTTTTTACCTCGCCGTAGGACCATTCTCTGATCTGGTCGGGCGAAGCCAAGCCGATGCGTATGGATTCAAAGTCGTTGTGTTCCATTTACTGACCTGCTTTCTTCAAATTTGAGCGCCTTTACCTCAAAGGTCCTCCTCCGGGGCGTTTGATTCCCCGTCGTCGTCACCGCCGAGAAAATCGGCGTCGTCCTCCTCCGGCTGTTCGTCGTCATCGTGGAGATAGCTGTCGTCCGGATCCTCCACCGAATAGTTGTCGTTGATCTCGCTTTCGATCGCGACGTCGCCCATGTCGTCCGCCATCGGCGCAAGGCCGATATCGTCGTCGTCGAGGTCCTGCTTGAGGTCGATCTCCTCGCCGTCGGCGTCGAGCACGCGCACGTCGAGCGCGAGCGATTGCAGCTCTTTTATAAGGACGCGGAAGGACTCGGGGATGCCGGCCTTCGGAATGTTCTGGCCCTTGACGATCGCTTCGTAGGTCTTTAC
>JAYFQJ010000072.1:0-9676 GCA_034927165.1 Oscillospiraceae bacterium | reverse complement strand
GCAGCCGCGCTTCGATATCGGCGGCGCTGATGCGCTTGAGATCAAACCGCTGACAGCGGGACAGGATGGTCGCGGGGTCCTTGTGGATCTCGGTCGTCGCAAGGATGAACAGCACGTGCGCGGGCGGCTCCTCGAGCGTTTTGAGCAGTGCGTTGAACGCGCCCGTCGAGAGCATATGCACCTCGTCGATGATGTACACCCGCATTTTGCAGATCGCCGGCGCAAAGGCAGTCTCGTCGCGCAGGTCGCGGATATTGTCCACGCCGTTGTTGGACGCGGCGTCGATCTCGGTCACGTCGAGGATGGAGCCGTCGTCGATGCCCCGACAGACCGCGCAGGCGCCGCAGGGCTCGCCGTCCTGCGGGTTCTCGCAGTTGACCGCCTTTGCGAGGATCTTTGCAAGCGTTGTTTTCCCCGTGCCGCGGATGCCGGTAAAGATGTACGCGTGGGAGACCCTGCCGCTGCGCAGCTGATTCTCGAGCGCGGCGCACACGGCGTCCTGCCCGACCACGTCGGCAAACGTCTGCGGCCGCCATTTGCGGTATAACGCCGTTTTCATCCGTACACCTCCGCTTGCTCACAGTAAAACGACAGCGCCCGTCGGCGACATAAAGACGGGCAAAGGAGACCGCGGCACATGGAGCGTCCGCTTAATGCTGCTCGGTTCCCCGTCTGACATGGTTCGCGGGGCCCGCATCGCGCGGGTTTTGCCCGTCTCTATGTCGCTGAACAAAACACTGTCTTTCAGTAAAACATTATAATATAAATCGAAATGCATTTCAATAAAAGATTCTCCCGCCGACCCCGTTGCAAGCCGGCGCCGCGGGGCTTATAATGATAAAAACGCGTTTTCGCGGAAGCTGCTGAGGTGAAGATCATGTTTTTTATGCTGCCTACGACCGCTATCCTCGCGATCTATATTCTTGCGGCGATCCTGCCGGCCGTATTTCTCATGCGCTATATCTACCGCAAGGACACCGTCGAGCCGGAGCCGCCCATGCTGCTGCTGTCGCTCGTGCTGGCGGGCGTGCTGGCGGCGCTCGCCTCCATCCTGCTCGAAACGCTCGGGGTGAACATCCTCGATCAGTTTGTCTCGCAGGATTCTCCCGCCTACACCGTCATCCTCGCCTTTCTCGTCGTCGCGGTGGTGGAGGAGGGCACAAAATTCATTCTCCTCAAGCTGCGCACCTGGCGCAACCCGAATTTCAACTATCAGTTTGACGGCGTCATCTACGCGGTGTTTGTTTCGCTCGGCTTCGCGGCGTTTGAGAACGTGAAATACGTTTTCGGCTATGGGCTGTCCGTCGCGTTCCCGCGCGCGATCCTCGCGATCCCGGGACACATGGGCTTCGCGGTGTTTATGGGCGTTTTTTACGGCCGCGCAAAGCTCTGTGAGAGCCGCGGCAACACAGCCGGCAAGATCGCGAACCTTTTCCTCGGCTATCTTTCGGCGGTGCTGCTGCACGGCTTTTACGATGCGTGCGCGATGCTTGGAACGACGCTCGCGACCGTGCTGTTCATCGCCTTCGTCGTGATCATGTATATCCTTGTCATCCGGCTCGTCAAACGGGAGGCACAGAACGATCGCCCCGTCGACGGCGGCATTTTCTGATCTGTTATCCTGCGGACTCAGCCTTCCACGGCCGGGGAAGGCTTTTTTGTGCAGTATGCACAGGAAATAACCGACAAAAATATGCGCGCGCAGTTCAAGGCTTTGGGCGGGGTTTCTGTTACCATTTGTAATGCATATTTCACAAACGGCTATTGATTTATTTGTGCAATATGCTACAATAGCATGGAAAAATTGCAACGGTCAAAGGAAGTCGTTTTATGCTGAGAACCCTGTCGCAACTGAATATGATCATCGTCATTGCGATGACTGTATTTTATTTTTATCATGTCGTTTACACTGTGGTGGGCCTTTTTGCACAGCGCAGGCGCAGGCTGCCGGAGGCCGCGCAGGCGCACCGCTTTGCGGCGCTCATCTGCGCGCGCAACGAGTCGGCCGTCATCGCGGAGCTGGTGCGCAGCTTAAAAGCGCAGAAATATCCGCAGGATAAGCTTGATGTCTACGTGCTTGCGGACAACTGCACCGACGATACCGGGCGCGCCGCGAAAAGAGCGGGCGCGCTCGTGTATGAGCGCCGCGATGCCGAGCGGGTCGGTAAGGGCTACGCGCTCGACTATCTTCTTAAAAAGATCGAGACAGAGCGCGGACGCGCCTTCTACGACGGCTATTTCGTGTTCGACGCGGACAATCTGGTCGACGAGCACTTCGTCGCGGAGATGAACAAGACCTTCGACAGCGGCTACGAGGTCGTGACGAGCTATCGAAACTCCAAGAATTTCGCCCGCAACTGGATCACATACAGCTATGCGGTCTGGTTTTTGCATGAAGCGCGGTTCATCAATTATCCGCGTATGCTTCTGGGCAACGGCTGCGCCGTGTCCGGCACGGGCTTCCTTGTTTCCTCGAGGGTCATCCGTGAGAACGGCGGCTGGCCGTTCGACCTGTTGACCGAGGATATCCAGTTCTCCGTCGACTGCGCCGTGCGCGGGCGCAAGATCGGTTACTGCGACAGCGCGGTCGTCTATGACGAGCAGCCGGAGACCTTCGGCCAGTCCTGGGATCAGCGTATGCGCTGGGCGAAGGGCTTCTATCAGGTGGACGCGCGATATCTCCGCTCGCTCGCCGCGGGCGCGCTCACCGCAAAGGGCCGCCGCATGACCTGCTATGATATCATGATGACCATCGCGCCGGGTCTGCTGTTCTCCACGCTGTTTTCCATCTTAAACATCGCCGTGCTTGCGACGATCATCGACGCGCCGGCCTATCTTGTGCACATCGTATTGACCCGCACGGGCCGCTTTCTGCTGTTCATGCTGGGCTCGGCGTATCTCGGCCTCGTGTTCCTCGCGCTGCTGACGGTCGTCAGCGAGTGGAAGCGCATCCGCACGAGCGCGCCGCGCAAGCTGCAGTATATCGCGATCTTCCCGCTGTTCATGGCGACCTACGTTCCCATCGCGCTTCTTGCGCTGCTCAAAAAGGTGGAATGGAAGCCGATCCGCCACTTCTCCGCGGGAGATGCGGAGCTCGTTGGGGCGGACAGAAAGAACTGAAGCGCTTATAAAAGCAGGCGCGCCGTGCGGCGCGCCTGTCTTTTTTATGTGCACAGGCCTGCTTCCCGCGCGAGCAGCAGCTGAGATGGCAGGTAAAACGCCCACATCAGCGCGGCTGCAGCGCGCTGCAGCCGCGTGCCGGCGGGCAGCAGATTGAACAGCGCCACGCAGATATCGCAAAGCGCAAACAGCGCCATGCCCGTTCGCCTCAGCATTTTTATGCCGCGCGGCGCGCGGCAGACGAAGGCGCAGACGAGGTTCGCGAGCAGCAGCAGCGCATAAACCGTGCCCGCCGCATACAGCGCCGGCACGCCGCGCAGCAGCAGCACGCCGGCGAGCGAGGCCTGCGCGGCGCACAGAATCGCGGCGCGTCTGCCGGACAGCCCGGAGAAAAGAGAGAGCCGGATGGTCTGCGCCGCGCAGAAGATCGCTACCCCGACCGCGTACAGCGCAGGGACAAAGAGCAGAAGGACGTCCGCTGCGGCCGTCATAAC
Source organism: Oscillospiraceae bacterium (assembly GCA_034927165.1). GTDB lineage: Bacteria > Bacillota > Clostridia > Oscillospirales > Ruminococcaceae > JAYFNU01. The sequence goes on along the minus strand of JAYFQJ010000072.1, from coordinate 6,062 downwards.
CGCCGCAAAGAGGACGGGCAGAACCGCGCGCGCGCTGCGGCCGCGCGGCAGCAGCACGCCGGCGTAAACGGCGCACAAAACAACCCCCGCGAGCGTGAGCACACCGGAAAAGGGGATCTGCGCGCGGAAGATATCCGTCGCAACGATCGCCGCATACAGCGCGCACACGGCGGCCGCCACCGCGCCGGAGATGTATTTTCTTTTATCAGAAGGGTCGTTCCTCATGCTTCTGTTTTAGCACGTCGGGCGCGCTTTGTACAGAAAAAAACGGCGCGCGCTTTCCTCTTGCGCAAAAGCGTGCTACAATTATATATACGGCTGCGGGCGGCGCAGGCTGTCCGCGGCGGCTGTTTTGCACACAACGAAAGAACGTAAGGAGAGGTACCGTGCTGAAAATCCTATTGATCTGCATAGGCGCGCTGCTGCTTTTGCTGCTCGCCGTCGCGGGGTTCTTTTTCAAGTTCGTCATCACCCGCAAGGGCCTTCCGCTCAAGTTGAATTTTTCCGACGGGGAATCGCCTTGGGCGGCGTTTCAGGAGACGGTGGACGCCGGCTCTGCGTGGCTGCTCGCGGCCGACAAGGAGGACGTGTACATCACAAGCTTCGACGGCTTGCGGCTGCACGGATATTTTCTGTCCGCGCAGGGCCCCGCAGAGCGCGTGCTGCTGTGCGCGCACGGCTACCGCGGCAGCTATAATTTTGATTTCAGCGGCGCGGCGCGCTGGTGTCATGACAACGGCTGCCATCTGCTGCTCATCGACGAGCGCGCGCACGGACAAAGCGAGGGCAACTATATCTGCTACGGCGCAAAGGAGCGCTTTGACGTGCGCGACTGGGCGGTTTGGCTCGACAAGCGCTTCGGGGGCGTGCTGCCGATTTATCTCGACGGGCTGTCGATGGGTGCGGCTACCGTGCTCATGGCGAGCGGGCTCACGCTGCCCGGGAGCGTGCGCGGTGTGATCGCCGACTGCGGTTTCACCTCGCCGCGCGCCATTTTCGAATACAATATTCGCGCGCTGTATCATCTGCCCGCCTATCCGCTGCTGTGGTTTTTCGGGCTGTACTGCCGCGTGTTCGCGCGCTTCGGGCTGGACGACGCGTCGACGCTCGAGTCGCTGCGCGTCAACACCCGCCCGGTGCTGCTCGTGCACGGGGGGGAGGACCGCTTCGTCCCGACCGACATGAGCCGCGAGAATTATGCGGCGTGCAAGGCGCCCAAGGAGCTGCTGATTGTCGACGGCGTCGGCCATGCGGCGAGCTATCTGAAGGACCCGCAGACCTACCGCCAGAAAATGCTGGAGCTGTTTCGCCGCGCAGAGGCATAGGGCGCGTTTTCTGTTGATTTTCTGTATTTTCTATGCTACCATCAAGTGAAATGAAATTTAGAAGGGGAATGAAGGATGGAAAAAATTCTGATCACGCCGCGTTCCTTCGCGAAAACGAACGACGCGCCCAAAAAGCTGCTGGAGAGCGCGGGCTATGAGCTCGTCGTCAATCCATACGGCACGATTTTGTCGAAAGAGCAGATGACGGAGAATATCGCGGACGTCGCCGGTATCATCGTCGGCGTCGACCCGCTCGACGCGGAGGTTCTTGCCGCTGCAAAAAAACTGCGCGCCATCGCAAAGTACGGCGTCGGCACGGACAACATCGACCTCGACGCCGCAAAGCAGCGCGGGCTCCCCGTCTCCATCACCCGCGGCGCGAACAGCAACGCCGTCGCGGATTACGCGTTCGCGCTGATCATGGCGTGCGCCCGCCGTCTGACGGTCGTCAACGACATGTGCCACGCGAAGAACTGGAAAAAAATCGTCGTCGGCGATGTTTACGGCAAAACTGTCGGCATCCTCGGGCTCGGTGCGATCGGCAAGGGCGTCGCGAAGCGAGCGCAGGGCTTTGACATGAAGGTGCTTGCGTATGACATCTACTGGGACGAGGCTTATGCCAAGGCAAACAACATCGAAAAGGCGACGCCGGAGGAGATCTATGCGCAGTGCGATTTCATCAGTCTGCATATGCCGCTGACCGACGAGACAAGAAACATGGTCGACGCAAAGGCGTTCGCCTCGATGAAAAAGGGCACGGTGCTCGTCAACACGGCGCGCGGCGGACTTATTGACGAGGCGGCGCTCATTGCAGCGCTGCGCGACGGCACGCTCGCGGGCGCGGGCATCGACGCGTTCAACGAGGAGCCGCCCGCAAACGACGAGCTCTATAAGCTCGAGAATCTCATCATGGGCTCGCATTGCGGCGCTTCCACGACGGGGGCGTCCGAGGCGATGAGCATGATGGCCGCGCAGAATCTGATCGAGGATCTTAAAAAGTAGGGGCGCATGAAAGCCGCCGGCAACGGCGGCTTTTTTATGTGCTGAAAAACAGCGCGCCGACTTGTTTTCAAAGGTATGCCTTGATATAATCATTAATATATAATAGAGCGGGTATGCGCTCGACAAGAGAAAGATAAACGGTAGGGTACGGGAATGCTCGAAGAGGGAACGACAACAGGGGAGATCCAGACCGATCCGGCTGCACAGAGCAGCTCCGCGGCCGAACAAACGGCCGCCGCCCCCAAAAAGAAGCGCGCGCGGAAGAAACCGGTCGACAGCGCGCCGGAGACCGCCGCGGGCGAAGCGACGGCGGAGGACGGTTCCGCGGCCGAACAGGCGGCGGCACCGAAACCGAAGCACATATGGAAAAAACCGGCCGGCAGCGAGACCGCCGCGGGCGAAACGACGGCGGAGCCCAAAGCCGCAGAGCAGAATGCGGCGGACGGGCAGCCCCCTGCAAAGCCGAAGAGACCGAGGCGCGGAAAGGGCGCGCCGCAGGCGGCGGAGAACAGCGACGAAGCACGGGCGACCGCGTCGACAGGGACGCAAAGCGCCGCGGAAACGGCACAGACGGAAACAACCGCAGAAGAAGGCGAAGCGCAGGCGGAAGAAATATCCGCGCTGGCAGCAGCGGCGACGGCTGTCGCCGAAAAGCCAGAGGAGACCGCGCCGGTGAAGTCTGCCGACACGGAGAACACGCAAGCAGCGGCGCAGCCCGCTTTGACCGAAACAGAAAAGCCGCTGAAGAGGCGTGTTTTCGCGCGGCCCCATCTGCTGATCGTTTTGGCCGTGATCTTCGGGCTGCTGTGCTGCGGCGCGTATTGCTTTGCGAACGGCGCGCAGCCCTTCACGCTCGCGTCGCTCGCGAGCGACGGCGTTTTCGCCGACGACGGCACCGTCGCAGTGACCGCGCAGCTCGGCGAAAATTTGTTCAAGTCCGGCGAGGCGTGGTATTGCGTGACGCAGAACGCCGAGGCGCCGGCGGCCGACGACGCCTGCTGGCTGGCGATGGAGGGGGGCGTATGTACCTTTTCCGTCCCCGCGGGCAGTTATTATCTTCACATTCGGGACAAGAGCGGGCGGCTGACTGAGGACGACGCGAGCAGGGCGGTCGCTTGCGCGGTGCTCGCCGTGCGCGTTGATCCGCAGAAGGAGTATTTCGCAGTGGAGGGCCGCAAGGAATTTACAGCGGAAACGGTCGCTTTCGGCGGTGCGGACACGGCGCTCACCTGGTCCGTGGCGGACGACGCGATCGCGGTCGTGACGAACGGCCGCCTTGTGGCGACGGCGGTCGGCGAAACGACGCTGACGGCTGCGGCGCAAAGCGGCGCGTGCGGTACGGCGCAGATCGTTGTGACCGACCTCATCACGCTGCCGGATATGGATACCTACGGCAAGCCTATGCTCAGTGCGGGCCTGTATACTGAGGAGGAGGGCGCGCTCATCGATGAGATACTCTTTGCCCGCGTGGCGGAGGCGGGCGACTCGACGCGCGGCGGTGTGCTTGCGGCGGCGCGTTTTATCTCGCTGGAGTTCCCCTACCGCGTACCCTACTTCTTTGAAAACGGCCGGCTCAATCCCGCGTGGGAGGGCCGTCCCTATGCCGACGGAGAGGGTCGCTATTATCACAAGGGGATGTATCTGACCGAGAGCAAATATGCCGGCCTTGACCCCGACGGTATCCGCTGGGGCCCCGCGTACTGGGGACAGGATCTGCGCAACTGGGAGACGAAATATCACTTTGTCTCCGGCTATCTGTATCCGAACGGCTTCGACTGCAGCGGCTTTGTCTCGTGGGTGCTGCTCAACGGCGGGTTTGACTACGGCGATGTGGGCGCGGGAATGGATGCGGGCATCTTTGATCTGTCCGACATCGGCGATCAGCGGCGCATCACGACAGAGCTTCTGCAATCCGACATCATCAATGCGGGCGACCTCATCTACTGCGACGGGCATATGGCGATCATCATCGGCATCAGCGAGGAAAAAATTTACGTCGCCGAGGCGCTGTTCACTTCGGTGCGTGTGACGAGCTTTGACCGCGTTTATTCGGCGGTCCCCCATGCGCTGTACACGCATATCGCGCTCATGGGCGAGGAGTATGCGCAAAACGGCAACGGCGACGGCGTGTTCACCCAGATGTGGGATCAGTACGACAGCGTGCAGGAGACGGAGCGCTACTGGAACTATAACTGGAGATGACCTTCCGCTTCCTCGGGGGGTGGGGGTCGTAAAAGCCGCAGACTTGAGGGGACAAAAGAAATTCTTGACACGTACTTGTGCACAGCTTATAATTTTTATTAGATTTTTTGGGCGTTCCGACGATCGAGGGAACGCCCATCTTTGCAAACGGGGGAAAGGTCCATGCTGACGAAAGACGATATTATCCGCAAGGTCAAGGAAGAAGACATCCGTTTTATCCGGCTACAGTTCACGGACATTTTCGGTCAGCTGAAGAATGTCGCCATCACCTCCTCGCAGATCGAAAGGGCGCTCGACAACCGCTGTATGTTCGACGGCTCGTCCATCGAGGGCTTTGTGCGCATCGAGGAGAGCGATCAGTATCTGCGGCCCGACCTGTCGAGCTTCAACATCATTCCGTGGCACGCGCGCTCTGGGCGCGTCGCCCGGCTCATCTGCGACGTCTATTCGACCGACGACAGGCCCTTCAAGGGGGATCCGCGCTATGTGCTGCGCAAGGTCCTGAAGGAAGCCGAGCAGATGGGTTATAACTTCAATGTCGGCCCCGAGTGCGAGTTTTTCCTGTTCTTGAACGATGAAAACGGCAATCCCACCACCTGCACGCAGGATCAGGCCGGGTATTTTGATCTCGGCTACGTCGATCACGGCGAGGCGGTGCGGCGGGACATCTGCCTTGCGCTCGAGGATATGGGCTTTGAGATCGAGGCGTCCCACCACGAGTGCGCCGCGGGGCAGCACGAGATCGATTTCAAATACGCCGACGCGCTCACGACGGCGGACAACATCATGACCTTCCGCTGGGCGGTCAAGAGCCTTGCGCTCAAAAACAACCTGCACGCGACGTTCATGCCCAAGCCGCTGCACGGCATCGCGGGCTCCGGGATGCACACGAATATGTCGCTGTTCGACAAGGGCGGCAGCAACGCCTTTGTCGACGAGAACGATCGGTACGGGCTCAGCGGGATCGCCTACAGCTTTATCGCCGGCATCATGGCGCACATCAAGGGTATGACCGCGATCACCAATCCGCTCGTCAACTCCTACAAGCGACTGGTGCCCGGCTACGAGGCGCCCTGTTACATCGCGTGGTCTGCGCAGAACCGCAGCCCGCTCATCCGCGTCCCCTCCGCGCGCGGCAGCGGAACGCGCATAGAGCTGCGAAATCCGGACCCGAGCGCGAATCCGTATCTCGTGCTGGCGCTGTGCCTTGCGGCCGGTCTCGACGGCATCAAGCGGGAGCTCGCGCCGCCCGCGCCCATCGACGCGAATATTTATGAGCTCAGCGACGAACAGCGCGCGAGCTGCGGCATCGACAGCCTGCCAAGCTCGCTGCACAACGCCATCGAGACCATGCAGCAGGATCCCCTCGTGATGAGCACGCTCGGCAGTCATATCACCCAGTGCTACGTTGACGCGAAGCTGAAGGACTGGAACGACTACCGCGCGCAGGTGACCCCGTGGGAGATCGAAAAGTATTTCACACTGTTTTGACGCAGCTCGCTTCAATAAAAAGCGCCGCCCCGCGGGGCGGCG
>JAYFQJ010000033.1:0-8295 GCA_034927165.1 Oscillospiraceae bacterium | reverse complement strand
TGCCCCGCGGGCAGCTCTACGGTGAGATCCGTGCCGAGCGCGTTGCGGTAGTGAAGCGATTTGAAATTGTATGCGGTCATAGCTGCGGCGCGCGCGTCCGTCCGCGCGGTGTGCGCGCTCCAGTCGGCTTTCGCGTCGTTCTGCCCGTCGACGTAGACCGTCGCAAGGATGGCGTTCCACAGCGCGTCGACCGCCTCTCCCTCCGGCTTGCCGGGGAAGACCTTTTTTGCCCAGCCTGCGGACGGAACGGCGGCGATGCACCACTGCAGCTCACCGTTCGACTGCATCGTGCGGTAGAGCTTCATCGCCTTGGCATTTGCAGCCATCCAGCGCTTGATGCGCTGCGGATCGGCGCCCTTCAGGTTTTCCGGATCGGCCGACGACAAAAACAGGAACGCCGCCTTCTTTTCGGAATAACCGTCCATAAACAGCTTCATGTAGTCGGGGACCCCGTCGAAAACGTCGTCCGCAGCGAGCTCGTATTTTTTGCGGGTCAGAAAATCATCGTTCCAGTTCATCACGACCTCGCGCGCGCCCTTCTCATACGCATAGGCGGCGCACAGGCGGACGAAAGGAGCGCACTCCACCTGGGCGCTGATCACGAGATCCTGTCCCTTTTGCACATTGACGCCCACATCGATGAGCAAGCGCGCATATTTTTCCAGCCTTGTCATGTTACAGTTTCTCTCCTTCAAACAAATGTTGATAGATCGCTTTTCCGGTCGCTGTTGCAGCGATCCCGCCGAGCGCTGTCTCCCGCAGCTCCCGCGGCAATTGGCGGCCGACGCGGGCCATCGCGTCGATCACCTCGTCGGTGGGGATGGCAAAACGCTGGCCCGCGAGCGCCATATCTGCGCTGACCACGGCGTTGACGGCGCCGCTCGCGTTCCGAAACGAGCAGGGCAGCTGCACGAGGCCTGCGACGGGATCACAGATGAGTCCCATGCAGTTGGACAACGCGATGGAAACGGATTCTGCGCACATTTCCGGCGTGCCTCCGCACAGGCAGACCGCAGCGGCGGCGGCCATTGCGGATGCGGAACCGCACTCCGCCTGACAACCGCCCTTTGCGCCGCTGACCGTGGCGTTGCGGGTGATGATCGCGCCGACGCCGCCCGCGACCGCGAGCGCGCGCAGGACAGCGTCTTCGTCGCTGCCGAGCAGATCCGCCGTCTCGATCAATACGGCGGGCAGAATTCCGCAGGCGCCCGCCGTCGGCGCCGCGCAGATGACGCCCATAGAGGCGTTTACTTCGCTGCAGGACAGCGCGCGCGCCATAATGCGGTTCAGGTAATCGCCGCACAGCCGCCCGCCGTGGGCGTTTTGCAGGCTGCTTTGACCGCTGATAAGGTTTCCGTGGGTCGCGAGGGCCCGATCGAGCGCCTGGGAGGCGCTGCTCTTCATGACGGCGTAACGCGCGCGCAGCGCATCAAGGATCTGATCGACGCTTTTGTCCGTGAGCGATGCTTCTTCCGCGAGAATCACATCCGCAAGCGTGCTGCTCCGCGCCGCGGCCAAAAGCGTTTTCATGTTCTTATACATCCGTCGCCTCCGCGTCGAGATCGATGATGGTCACATCAAGGATGTTGGGCAGCGCGAGCAAAGCTGCGCGAATATCTGCGGGCAGCGCGTTGTCCGTCTCAATAACAGTCGTCGCCGTCGCGCCCTTCGCATCGCGGGACAGCCGCAGCACGCCGATGTTGATATCGCGCGCTGCGAGCAGCGACGTGACAGCGCTGAGCACGCCCTTGCGATCCTGCTGACGCACGACGAGCGTCGGAAGATCACCCGAGATGTCCACCGTCGTCCCGTTGATGTCCATGACGGTGATGCTGCCGCCGCCGACGCTGCAGCCCGTCACGCAAAACCCGCCGCCATCCTCGTAAAATGTGATGCGGCAGGTGTTCTCATGTACCTCGCCGAGGTCGCTCTCCCTAAAAGAAAAGGAAAGCCCGCGCGCGTCTGCCAGCGCGTAGGAATCGCGAATGCGCGGATCGGTGGCCTGCAGCCCGAGCACGCCCGCAAGCAGGGCGCGATCGGTGCCGTGGCCGACGCCGGTGCGCGCAAAGCTGCCGTGCAGCTCGAACACAACGCGGTCAAACGGCTTCCCGTAGATCGCACGGGCGGCGCGCGCAAGGCGCAGCGCGCCCGCGGTGTGGCTGCTGCTCGGGCCGATCATCACGGGACCGAGCACGTCGAGGATGCTCACGTCCATCGCTCAGCTCTCCAGTAATCCGAGTTTTGTGATGCTGGTTTCGCTGCAGAGATTTTCAAAGGAAAACAGGATCAAAACGTCGTTGAACGGCTGCTCGGAGAGATCTTTATAGGAGCCGTTGTAGTAGCGCGGATCCACGAGGACGATCTTGTTGTAGTGCTCGGTCAAGAACGGGATGAAGCTGTCGGCAAAGGAATCCTTGATGACGAGCACGGAGCCGAGCTTGTCTATGTCGAAGTCGGTCTCGATCTCCGCATAGCCGTTGTTTCCCCACATAAAGGCCGCGTACTTGTCCCGCTTGTCAAACTGAGCGTAATTATAGATGCTGTCGTGCGTTTCCCCGTCGATGGTGATGCGGCCGCTGAAATCAAAGTATTCGATGACGTCAGGCTCCGCCTTGAAGTACTTGCTCTTTGAATAGCTCGTCCCGAGAAAATCCTTTACGCGGGTCGGCTGCTCGCTCGCATAGCTGAATGCCTGCAGATCCGCGGCGGAGGCGAACTGCGAATAGGCGAGCCATGCGCCGTAGGTCGTCCAGTGGTGATCGGTCCGGTAATAGATGTATTTGTCCGAATTTACCGCGAGGGTGTCCTTTACGTTGACGGGCGTCGTCGAGTGGGAAAGATATTCGTTGATGCGCCCGATAAAATAGTTTTCATCGACATACGGCAGACCAGCGGGCAGCTTGTCCACAAGCGGATAATAGGAGGACGGCACGGCGATAAAATATACGTCGCTCAGCGAGGCGAAGGAAAAAGCGTCGATGGCGTTGAGGTTGGAGGTCAGCTTTTTTTCGTCGAAGCTGTAAAATTTGCCGAACATATAGCCGTCGTCTCCGTAGACGATGCCGTTGTTTTCGGTCTTGAGCAGAAGATACTCGCCGACGGATTTCGCCGTGATCCAGTTGTCCCGCAACGGAAACTGATCTGAGATATAGGTCTCATACTTGGACGCAAAGGTCCCATTGATGAGCGATTTCCAGCTCAGCGACGGGAAGGAAGCGAGATATTTGTTCTCGTTTTCGGAGAATTCCCGGTCGGGCGTCACGATATTGACGAGACCGCACAGGAGGATGAGGCCGAAGACGAGGAGAAACAAAGCGCAGTTTTTCTTTTTCATTCAAATGCCCTCAGAAGCGGAAGTACAGGAAGGGATTGTAGGTGGAATCGACGAGATACGCCGTGCACAGAAGAAACAACAGGATCAGCAGGAGGTTCCGCAGTCCCCGCCGCTTCTGGATGTGCGTGTACAGCCGCCCCGCAGCCGCGGTACAGAACCAGCAGCCGATCACGAGGCTCACCGCGTAATTGCGCAGATAATACAGACTGCCGACCGCCGGCTTTGCGGCGCTGAGAAACGTCGGTACGAACAGACGGTTGAAAAAAAGGCTGAGCTGAGAAAAATCCGTGATGGCGAACAGTGCCCAGCCGACGACGATCGCAAGCAGCGCGTAAATGTGCGAGAACAGCTTGTGGCGATTGAGAAAGCCGAGAAAGCCGGATTTTTCGATGGACAGCAGCAGAAAGAAATATATGCCCCACAACACGAAATTCCATGAGGCGCCGTGCCAAAAGCCGGTCAGCGCCCAGACGATGAAGAGATTCAGCATCGTGCGCGCCCTGCCGCAGCGGGAGCCGCCCAGCGGGAAGTAGACGTATTCGCGGAACCACGAGCCGAGCGTGATGTGCCAGCGGCGCCAGAATTCCGTCGCACTGCGCGAGATGTAGGGATCGTCAAAGTTTTTCGGAAAATTGAAGCCGAGCATCTTCCCTAGGCCGATAGCCATTTGTGAATAACCGGAAAAGTCGAAATAGATCTGCAGCGTGAACGCGAGGATGCCCAGCCATGCGAGACCCGTTGAAACGGAGCCAAAGCCGAGCGCCTCCACTTCTGTCCACAAGGCGCCGACGTTGTTTGCGATGAGTACCTTGCGGGCGAGCCCGAGAATAAAATCCTCCATGCCGCTGTCGAGCGATTCGGCGGTGATGGTGCGCTCCTTGAGCTCCCGATGAATGTCGGTATAGCGTACGATGGGTCCCGCGATGAGCTGCGGGAAGAGCGTGACGAACGCCGCAAGGTCTATGAAATTGTGCTCAGCCTCCACCTTGCCGCGGTAAACGTCGATGGTGTAGGAGAGCGTTTGAAAGGTGTAGAAGCTGATTCCCAGCGGCAGCGTCAGCGAAATGACCGGGATGGACGCGCCGAAGACGGCATTGATATTCTCCGTAAAAAATCCGAGATATTTGAAGACAAACAGGGAGCCGAGGCTCAGTACAAGCGCCGCGATAAAGCAAAGCCTCCGCAGCAGCGCGTACCTTTTGCAGGCGGTCCCCTCCGGCGCGGCCGCCAGCCTTTTATCATAATATTCGATGCCTATTGCGCTCAGGTAGTTGACCAGTATAGTCGCGATCATGATAGGGAAATAGCGCACCTCGCCCCATGAATAAAACACGAGGCTTACAAGAAACAGCGTCAGATTTTTAAGCTTCTTCGGCGATATATAGTATAAGATCAGCGCCGCGGGCAAAAACTGAAAGACAAACAATATGCTGCTGAAGACCATAGCTCCTCCAAACGGGGACGCCCCGCGTATTGCACAAGGGCGATGCAGCGCTCTGTGCTAATTATACATTATACAATAGAGATTATTTCCAGTTCAACTGCATTCTTGCATTGCACAAAATAAAAGTGCGCCCGGGAGCGCCGCCGCGACCGCAAGATCGGGGCGGCGAAGCCTCCTGATGTTGCGGGTCGACGGTTTTCATGCTAAAATAAAAAAGAACATTTTTAAAACGTCTGTGCAGCGGGCGTTTTGCGCGCCGCCGCGGATCGGATATGGGAAGCACATGGATAAAAAGATAAAAGCGGACAGAACAAGCATACCGAACGCGATCACCCTGCTGCGGATCGCCGGGACGGTCGCGCTCGTCTTTCTGCGACCGCTGACGGCGGTATTTTTTATTGTCTACACGCTTTGCGGACTCAGCGACGTTCTGGACGGCTTTCTCGCGCGGCGCTGGAAATGCGAGAGCGCGTTCGGCGCAAGGCTGGACAGCGTCGCCGATCTCTCCTTCTACACCGTGATGCTGCTGCGGCTGATGCCGATCCTCGTCCGGCGATTGCCGGCTGGATACTGGTATTCTGTCGCGGCGGCCCTGTGCATCCGCCTTTGCGCCTATGCCGTTGCGGCGATCCGCTATCGTCGCTTTGCCTCACTGCATACCTATGGGAATAAGCTCACGGGCGCCGTTCTGTTTTTGCTGCCCTATCTGCTGCGCTTGCGGAACATCCTCGTCCCGTGTATCGCGATCTCCGCCGTGGCCTGCCTTGCGTCGCTCGAGGAGCTGCTGCTGCACCTTCTCGCGGCGGATTACGATCCAAATGTAAAAAGTCTCTGTCATCTGCTGCTGCGCGGCGAAGGGAAAGGGCAGGCGGTCTAAAGGAACCGATGAACGAGAGAAGAGCCGTACGGCTCTTTTTTCAATAGACGGCGCCTGCGGCCGGCACACAAAAAGAGAGCCGGCGAACGCGCTGTTCTGAATATGCTATACTGAGGGAAAAAGGAGGCGCTGCAAATGATACCGACTGCGGACCGGCTTACGGCCGGAGCGGTCCGGGGCGCGCTCAGCGGCGCGGCGGCTTTGCTGCGCGTCGAAGTGCGGGAGAGTGTGGATTCCACAAACGCCCGTCTGCTCGCTGCAGGCGAGGCGGGGGAAGCGCAGGGCGCGGTGCTGCTTGCCGGCACGCAGACTGCAGGACGCGGGCGTATGGGCCGCAACTTCTATTCCCCGGATGACACCGGGATCTACATGAGCGTTCTTCTGCGCCCGCAGACGGGCGCAGATGCGATGGCGGTCACAGCGCAGGCGGCGGTCGCCGCGTGCGAAGCGATCGAGGCCGCGACGCCGGCGCGCCCCGCCATCAAATGGGTAAATGATATTTTGATCGGGGAGCGCAAGGTCTGCGGCATCCTCGCGGAGTCTCGCGCGCTGACGGCGCAGGGGGGCGGCTTTGTCGTGCTCGGCATCGGCATGAACGTCTATGCGCCTCCGGAGGGCTTTCCGGCTCAGATCGCCGGCGTCGCCGGCTGCATCAGCGCACAAAGACAAAGCGGCCTGCGCAGCGCGCTCGCGGCGGGCTTTCTCAACAGTTTTATGCACTGGTATGCGGACGGATGTCCGCAGGAACTCGCCGCCGCGTATGCGCATCGCTGCGCGCTGACGGGAAAGCGCGTGCGGGTGCTGCGCGCGTGCGGTGAACGCGCCGCGCTGGTGCTCGGCACCGACGCGCAGTGCCGCCTGCGTGTGCGGTACGACAACGGCGAGGAGGAAGCGCTTGGCTCCGGCGAGATCAGCATCCGGTTATAGCAGCGGGAGAAAGGCTCGCATACCGCAAGGATCGTCGAGAATTTTTGCTTTGTCTGAGCGATAATGGGCAGTGCCCGGAGGTGATAAAAGTGACAGACAAGATTCTGGCGGTACAGCGTATGCAGGACTACATCGAAGCCCATCTCCCGGAGCGGATCACGTTGACGGATCTATCGGGCGCGGCTCATTTCTCCCCATTTTACTGCGCGCGGATATTCAAGGAGCTGACGGGAATCGCGCCGGCGGATTATATCCGGCGGTTAAAGTTGTCTCGCTCGGCGCTGCGGCTGCGCGACGAAAAATGCAGGATCGTCGATCTTGCCTATGAGACGGGGTATGGGAGTGTGGACGGTTATCAGCGAGCGTTCCGCAGCGAATTCGGGTACAATCCGCACGAATACGCAAAAGCGCCCGTCCCGCTGCCACTTTTCACACCCTACGGCGCAAAATTCAGATCCCTGTGGGAGGAGGAAAACACTATGGAGGTTGCGACTGTTTTTGTGCAGGTCATTGACAAGCCGGCGCGCAAGGCCATCATCAAGCGCGGCGTGAAAGCGGATGGATACTGGAGCTACTGTCAGGAGGTCGGGTGCGATGTCTGGGGTATCCTGACGAGTATGCACTCGCTGTGCGGGGAGCCGGTCTGCTTGTGGCTGCCGGAAAAATACCGTGCGCCGGGAACGTCGGAATATGTGCAGGGCGTCGAAGCGGATACCGCCTGCACCGGCGCCGTCCCCGACGGGTTTGATGTCCTGTCGCTGCCCGCCGCAAAATATCTCATGTTTCAAGGCGAGCCGTTCCGGGAGGAGGACTACTGCAGGGCGATCGAAGCGGTGGAGGCGTCGATGGAGCGCTACGACCCCTCGCTGCTCGGGTACGTTTGGGATACGTTGAACCCGCGCATTCAGCTTGAACCGCGGGGAGAGCGGGGATATATCGAGATGAGAGCGATCCAGCCGGCGTGACTTCGCACGGCGGCGGGCGCCTTACAGTAAAGGGCAGGCTTATAAGCCTGCCCTTTTGCTTCGCTTATGTATGCGCCCTGTCGGCGGGCGATTTCAGATTCGACCACAGGATGACGATCAGCTGCGCGGGAATGCCGATGATAAAGATGAGGTACAAGTCCAGCGGCAGAAAGGAGACGTAAACGGAGGCCAGCATACTCCAGACGAGCGCTGAAATGATCAGGAAATTCCGCTTGCGCTTTCCCCACAGCGAATTAAAAACGATCAGTACGATGCAGGAGACCGGAACGGCGTACACATAAACGATCCAGATGCCGATCTGCGACTCGACCGGAATGAGCTCCAGCACGACGAAAACAATGGTCGCGATGAGCCACACGAGCGCCACGGACAGCATCGTGATGATCAGTCGGTTGACGCGGTCGTGCCGCGTCGTGACGGGCGCGGCGGCCGGGTGTTCACAAGCGAGCAGCCAGTCGACGCTCACGCCGTACAGCGAGGCGATGCTGAGGAGCACGGATGCGTCCGGCACCGATTCGCCTCTCTCCCATTTGGAGACAGCCTTATCGGAGTAATTCAATTTTGAAGCGAGCTCCGCCTGTGTCAGGCCCGCTTTTTTTCTCAGCGCGATGAGGTTCGCGGCGACCGTTTTCTTCAGATTGTCCGTTTTTAGGCTCCTTTCCGCATTAATACCCAAATTATAGCATACAGGAACGCGAAAATCAAACGCCCGAGCTCATGTCTACTT
>JAYFQJ010000051.1:0-8447 GCA_034927165.1 Oscillospiraceae bacterium | reverse complement strand
GCCCCCCGCCTCTTTAATGCTTTTTGATGATGGAGGATCCGCTCCGTCCCTCTCAATCCGGTTATACGCCCTTTGAGACGCAGAACGCCTCGGCAGATAAGCTTTTATCGATATTCGATCTGCACATCCGCGGGGAGCTCGTAGTATTCACAAAACCACGCAAGCATCCACATCTGGTCCTCAAAATACAGCTGCGTTCCGGAAAACCTGTAATCGGGCAGCTTATGAAGAAGGATTGAGGGCGCGGATCCCGTCGCGGAATACTGCTCGGCGGCCTGTCTAAGCACTGCGTCGTTCGCGACGACTGTCCCGTAGTTGCGCGCGTAACCTGTTGTGATATAGCCGGCATTCACGATTGCTGTCGCCAGAATTGCAGCGAGAAGGACACGCGGGAGCCTGCTGCTTTCTGCGCGGTTTAAGCGCACGAGCGCGCAGCCGATACAGAATAACAGGAGCAGAACAGACGGCAGCAGCGTTCGCTCGCTCACCGTCACGGTCGCGCCGCACACGGTGATCGCCGCGGCGGCGCCGGAAAAAAGAACCAAAGCGCCGGCGCAGCGCTCTTCATACAAAAACGCAAGGATCTGTAAAACGGCGGCGGCCAACGCGCAGCAGCAGACGGCATATTTTATCGTCGCCGCGCCGGAAAAATAAATGCTGTCCGTGTGACACAGTTCCCGTGTATACACGAGGACAAAGGCTGCGTGAAAAGCAAGGCAGAGGATATTCAGCGCGGCGTGTCTGCGACGGCGCAGGCCGCGCGCGCTCAGCAGCGCCGCGAGAAGAAAAAGCGCGTACAGCGGCAGCGCGGTGCGGCTGGAAAAAACGGCGCGCAGGATATTGCGCAATCCGAACAGCACACGCTCGATAAGGCCGTCCGGATAGTACCCGGAAATTTCCAGCAGACGCGCGCCGTTGCCGGGCGCGAGCAGCAGGATCGCAGCGCCGGCGGCGGCGAACAGACCGGTCAGGAACACATCGCGTGCGCGCGCGGAGAAACAGCGATCCCTGAAAAGACAGAAAAGAAAGAGCACGCCGAGCATTCCGAGGAAGGCGGCCGCGACGTGCTCCTGCGACCATCCGCCCGCAAAGGCGCATATAAAGCTGAAAACTCTTGCGCTCCGGGACGGTTTTTCGCCGCGCACCGCGCGCAGACATACGGAAACCGCATAGAGCACGACGGCGAGCGGAAGCACATAGAAATAGGCGGCAGAAAACCAAAAGACGCCGTCCGATATCAACCGCAGCTGCAGCAGGCCGTACAATGAGCAAAAAGCGGCGGCGCTGCCGACGGTGCGGTGGGCGTTATCAAGGCAAATTTGCCATGCGAGATAAAACACCAGCGCTATGCCGAGGGCCAATGCGAGGCGCGCGGGCCACAGCCCCAGGCGCAGCAGACAGATCATTATAAAAAACCACAGTACACGGCCGCCCCATGTGAGGTAATGCAGCCTGAGAAAGCCGATCAGCTGTGGTAATGTGAATTGCGCGCCATCCACGCCGGGATACGCCGACATCTCCGAAAGCGACAGATATCCGTAATCGTCCGCATATAAAAATACAAAGGACAGTTGGACAAGCACAAACACGAAAAAAATGAAAAAGACAAGGCCGGAAAGCTGCTGCTCATTCAGACGCAATGCGCCGCTTCGTTTCATAGATATTCCCTCGCTGTGCCTTTTTGTTGCGCTTATTCTACCGTCACGGATTTCGCGAGATTGCGGGGCTTGTCGACGTCGCAGCCGCGCAGCACCGCCATATAGTAGGCGAACAGCTGCAGCGGCAGAATGGACAGCAACGGCGCGAAGAATTCATCGACCGTCGGGATACGGATGATATCGTCCGCGATGTCGTCCGGCACGACGCTGTCCTCCTGCGTCACGAGCAGAACGCGCGCGCCGCGCGTTTTTACCTCCTTGATGTTGCTGTACATCTTCTCCAGCACCCGCTTTTGCGTCGCGACGGCGACGACCGCAACGCCGTCGACGATCAGCGAGATGGTGCCGTGCTTGAGCTCGCCCGCCGCGTAGGCCTCGCTGTGAATATAGCTGATCTCCTTGAGCTTGAGCGAGCCCTCGACCGACACGGCGTTATCGAGCGAGCGGCCGATGAAAAAGGCGTTTTCTGCGTTCATATACTTGCTCGCCGTGCGCTTGATGCCGTCGGTGTCGACGAGCATTTTTTCCGCCGCCTGCGGCAGCGCGAGAAGGGAGGAGGTAAGCGATATCTCCTTGTCCGGCGTGATCTCGCCGTGCACCGCCGCGAGCTTTATCGCGAGCAGATACAGCAGTGCGAGCTGGACGGTGTAGGCCTTTGTGGAGGCGACGGCAATCTCCGGCCCCGCCCAGGTGTACAGCACCTTATCCGCCTCGCGCGCGACGGTCGAGCCGACGACGTTGACGATGCCTATGATGGCGCAGCCGCGCTGCTTTGCAAGGCGCATCGCGGCGATGGTGTCGAGCGTTTCACCCGACTGGGAGATGACGATCACGACGTCGTCTCGCCGCAAAATCGGATCGGAATAGCGGAATTCCGAGGCGATGTTGACCGTCACGGGCACGCGCGCGAGCTGTTCAATGACGTACTTTCCGACGATGCCCGCGTGCATTGCCGTGCCGCACGCCACGATGTGAACGGTGTGCGCGTTTTTGAGCATCGCGTCGGAGATGTCCTCCTTAAAGAAATAGGGGGCGCCGTCCTTGACGCGCGGCGTGACGGTGTTGCGAAGCGCCGTGGGCTGCTCGCAGATTTCCTTGAGCATAAAGTGGGGATAACCGCCTTTTTCGGCGGATTCCACATCCCAGTCGGCGGTCAGGATCTCCTTTTGTACCGGTTCTCCGAGTCCGTCCACGATGGTCACGCTGTCCTTGGTGACGGTCGCGATCTCATCGGTATCGAGCAGACAGTATTTTTTTGTATAGCGCAGGATCGCGGGCACATCCGACGCAATGAAGTTTTCGCCGTCACCGAATCCCACGATCAGCGGGCTTTCGCGGCGCACCGCAAAGATGCGATCCGGGAAATCGCGGAAAAGGATGCCGAGGGCGTAGTAGCCGCGGATATGCTTGATCGCCTCCGCTATAGCGGCCACGGGATCTCCGTGATAGTAGTAGTCGATCAGCTTGACGGCGGTCTCCGTGTCCGTCTCCGATTGAAAATCATAGCCTTTCCCGATCAGAAAGTCCTTGAGCTCGGCGTAATTTTCGATGATGCCGTTGTGGACGATGGATACGCGCGAGCTGGAGTGCGGGTGGGAATTGATGTCGCTCGGCTCGCCGTGCGTCGCCCAGCGGGTGTGCCCGATACCGCAGACGCTCGCATCGAGGCTCTTCATATGGGAAAGCTTCTCCTGAAGGTTGGACAACCGCCCTTTGGTCTTTACGACGTTGATCTCCCCTCCGTCGATAACGGCGATGCCCGCCGAGTCATAGCCGCGGTATTCGAGCTTTTTCAGGCCGTCCAGCAGGACGGGCACAGCCGGCCGGCTGCCGGTAAATCCAACAATTCCGCACATAAACTATCCCTTCTCCGTAAAAATCAAAAAAATAAAAACATCAAACAGCCGAGGACGGATCACGATCCGCCCGGCGGCCGGCTGACGTCTTTGTCAGTGTCGGACAAGCCTCGGTTTCAGCTTGGCAAAATAGAGGAAAGAAACGCGCGTGAGCGCGACGTCGTACAGATAGAACATGACATTGCCCATCGCGAGCATCACGATCAGCATGACGGTCGTGTATTCTGCGAACTCGCTGCGCACAGCTTCGAGCACGAACAGCCGTGTCAGGACGTAATAAAGCCCACAGACGGTGATGTTGAAATAAAGCATTTTGACGGCGATACCAATGAATTTATTCATCCGCCGTTCCACAAGCTTCTTGATCACAGGATAGAAGCCGAACACGCAGACGAACAAAAACGCCTGCTCCTTGTCCGGCACCAGCAGGACCGCCAGCACGGCGATGGCTATGTAGACGACCGCGGCCGTGCCGGCGCTGAATTCAAGACAAAAATACAGCACGCACAGCGCCGCGAGCGCGGGCGCCGCAAAGGTCGCAAAGGGGAGGATGGAGCCGAGAAACATGACGGCGATCGCCGCCGCCGTCACGAGGCCGCCCATAGCGGTCCGGTAGGTCCGCTCCTTCATGCTCAGCGCCCGCCGCAGCAGCAGCTCTGGCACATCGAATACATACAAAGGCACTGGCACAGCTGAGAGCAGTCGTCGCCGGCGCCGCACGCGCCCGGCATGCCGCTCGCGCCGCCGCCCGCGTAGGGGTTGTAGCTGGAGCCGTTCGCGCGCTGGCGGGTCATGCGGTCATAGGCAGCCGCGTATTCGGTGTTGTTCGGGTCGGAACTGTGCGCGGCGGAAAAGTAGCGGTAGGCGACGTCGAGATAGCCCTTGCTCTCGCTGACGCTGCCCATCAGGAAATTCCACTCCGCGCCGCGCCGCGCGCTGTCCACGCTCATCAGCTTCTGCTCCGCCGTGCCGACGTCGCCGCGCTGCAGGAGCGCGCGGGTCTCGGCGTAGACGTCGTAATCATACCCGCGCTGCGTGTTCGGCTGCGCATAGGCGGCGCCGGAATAGCTCGAGGTGCTTCTGGCAGTCTGCCGCACAGGCTGTTCCTCCCGGACGCTGCCGCCCGGATTGCCGATGCGGCGCTCCGCGATGATGCGGTCGTACGCGCTGTTGAGCTCGTTGATGCGCGCTTGCGCCGCGGACGCCATAGGCTCGTTCGCATATTCGTCGGTGCTGTATTTCGCCACCGCGTCGCGGTAAGCTTTTTTGACATCCTCGTCGGCGGCGTCCTTGCCGACGCCGAGGACGGCGTAGGGATCGTTCATGCTTCGTTTCCTTTCTTTTTGCGCTCGCGCGGCAGCTGCCGCACCGTATCGAGCAAACCGAGGTAGACGATGTTGTCCAATATTGGCCGGAAGCACATCGGCGCGAGCAGCCTATAACGGCTCTCCGCGGCGGCCTGCGTCGCGCGCAGCGACGCGCGGATGTCCTCCTGCGCTTGATGGATGGCATTGATGGTAGCATCATCGCCGTCCCTTTTCAAGCGGTATTTGTAAACAAACGGGTTGTAGCGTCCCCGACGCAAATCGACGGAAAGATCGTCGAGCGCGTCCGTAAGATACACATAGCGCCCGAGCATATAGCCGAATCCGCCGAGCAGCGCGCGGCTGTCCTCAGAAACGCCGGGCGCCCGCTCAAACAGAAACCGCAGCGCACCTGCGCTCGGATCGCACGCTTCGTCGGCGCTGTCGCTTTCGGCATTCTCCGTTGCCTGCTGCGCGCACATCGCCCGCGCGAGGGTGTCGTCAAATTCCGGCAGTTTCTTTTTTGCCCTGTGGTACGCGCCGCGCAGCAGCAGCAATAAAAAGACTGCCGCGGCGCGCCGGAAAAAACCCTCGTCCGCGCGATCGTCGCGCAGCTTGTATCGCACCGTGACGACGAGCGCAGCCGCGCAGTAATCGAGCGCGGCGTCCCCGCCGCAAAGATAACCGACCTTTTCAAGCGGATTCGTGTTGCAGCGCGCGCGGCAAAGCGAGGGCATTTCGCCCGAAAGCGATATAAAAAGCATCGCGGCAAAAACGAAATCGTAATTCACAAAAAACTTTGCGCCGAAGCCGAGACCGCGCAGCGACCTGCAAAGCGAGCAGTAGGCCGCCTTGTATTCGGAAAATTCGCGCAGCTTCAGCTCACTTTTTTGCGGTGACACATAGCCGAACAAGGGCGGCCTCCAGATAGGATTTTTCAAATTATACAATAGACGGGGCAGAAAATCAATGTTTCTCAGCTCAGATGGTGATGGACCGGCACCGTCAGCTCGTCGGGGAAAGCAAAGACACAGCCCTTTTCCCGCAGCGCGGGAATGAGGATGTCAAGCGCGTCCGCCGTGTTCGCGGCCAGACCTCCGTCGTGCATGAGAATGACGGAGGGCGCGTTGCCCAGCGCACCCTCGATCGCCCGCCGTGCGATGTAGTCGGCGCTTTTCACGCCCGACACCGCGTCCTTTGTATCGACATTCCAGTCGCAGTAGGTCAGTCCCCGCCCGTCGCATTCGGCGCACAGCGTTTTCATCAGCTCCCGTCCGCCGTATCGCCGCGCGACGGAATTGGAGCTGCCGCCCGCAAAACGCAGCACTGTCGCGGGCGCGCCCGTCTGTTCGATGATAACTGTCTGCAGTCGATTGATATCCAGCCAGAACGCCTCGCTCGACGCGTAGATCTGCGAAAACTCATGAGAGTAGGTGTGCAGCGCGATGCAGTGGCCTTCCGCGTAAGCGCGCGCGATGCAGGGAAAGCAGTCCTCGCATTGTCCCGTTACAAAAAAGGTCGCCTTGGCGCCATTGCGCGCGAGCGCGTCGAGGATCTCCGACGTGTATCGCGAAGGCCCATCGTCAAAGGTCAGGCAAACGACGCGCGGACCGACGGATTCTTCGGCGGCGGCTTCCGTCTGCACGACGGTGCGCGGCAGAAGTGGAAGCGTCAGCAGCACGGCGGCAAGGCCGGCGAACAGCGCCATCCTGCGCAGTTTCAGCGTTATAAACATAAGCATACCCTCCGTAGCTTTTTACATACTTATGCTGCGCAATTAAAAAATAGCGGGAAAAATCGGAGCTCCTTTCGAAAATGCCCGCTTATGTCGGCTTCAAAAAAGCGGCGGGCATATCCACCCACCGCTTTTCCAATACAACGCTCAGCTCTTTTTGTGCCGCATGGATGCCGCGATCGCCTCAAAGGATGCCTGGCTGATGACGTGCTCAATACGGCAGGCGTCCTCGGCGGCGATATCCGCGTCGACGCCCAGACGCGTGAGAAATTCCGACAGCGTTGTGTGCCGGTCATAAATAGCGGCCGCAATGTCGCGCCCGCGCCCGGTCAGTGTGATGTAGCCGCCTGCGTCTACCTCCACAAGGCCTTCCTCCCGCAGCAGCTTCATCGCCCGGCTGATGCTCGGCTTGGAAAAGCCCGTCGCCGCAGCGACGTCGATGGAACGCACCGAGCCGCTGCGCGACAGAATGAGGATCGTCTCCAGATAATTCTCAGCCGATTCATGTACGCTCATAACCGCCTCCGCAATCCCTGTTGATCCGATCATAGCAGATTGCGCTTTCTTTTTCAATTTCCGCACGGGGGCATTGACATTTGTCCCCGGCGGGTATATGATAGCACAGGAAGTTAGCTAAAGCTAACTATTTATTTCGGCATTAAGTTAGCAACGGCTAACCCAAGGGCAACAATCCGATGTGCGTACAGGGCGCTTTCAGATTTTCCGGCTCACTGAATAGGACCGACGGCACAGAATAGAACACGCTGCAGCTACATAAAAGTAAATAAGCACGGAGGAATGGATATGACGCTTGATAATCTGAAGCTCGGGCGGAGCGCTGTGATCACGCATGTGGGAGGGGAGGGCGCTTTGCGCCGCCGACTGTTGGATATGGGCCTTACGCCCAACACGCAGATATTTGTGCGCAAGGTCGCGCCGTTGGGCGATCCGATCGAGCTGTGCTTGCGCGGATATGAGCTGACGCTGCGC
This sequence comes from Oscillospiraceae bacterium, assembly GCA_034927165.1. Lineage (GTDB taxonomy): Bacteria > Bacillota > Clostridia > Oscillospirales > Ruminococcaceae > JAYFNU01. The sequence goes on along the minus strand of JAYFQJ010000051.1, from coordinate 904 downwards.
AAGCAGGACGCGGGACAGATCGACGTCGCGGAGCTCGGCGGCGGCTGCAGCGGATGCTGCGGATGCGGCGCGTGCGCAGGGAAAGGTGGAAGGGCATGAAGCTGACGTTTGCGCTCATCGGCAATCAGAACTGCGGAAAAACGACGCTGTTCAATGCGCTGACCGGCTCCAATCAGCACGTCGGAAATTTCCCGGGCGTCACAGTGGAGAAAAAAGAGGGAGAAATACGCCGAAAGAAGGGCGTGTCGGTCGTGGATCTGCCCGGAATTTATTCCCTCTCGCCGTACACGGCGGAGGAGATCGTCACGCGCGACTTTCTGCTCAATGAAAAGCCGGACGGCATCATCAATATCGTCGACGCGACGAATCTTGAGCGAAACCTCTATTTGACGCTGCAGCTCATGGAGCTGCGCATTCCGACGGTGCTTGCTCTCAACATGATGGACGAGGTGGAGGAAAATCACCAGAGCATTGACCTCGAGGGGCTGCGCGCCGCGCTGGGCGTGCCCATCGTGCCGATCTCCGCAAGCAAGGAGGAGGGCGTCGCTGAGCTCGTAGACGTGGCGGTGAAGACGGCTTCCAACAAAATTTTGCCCGCGAAGCTTGACTTCTGCGGCGGCGCGGTGCACAAGGCCGTGCACTCCGTCGCGCATCTCATCGAGCAGCGCGCGATCGAAAAGGGCGTGCCCAAGCGATACGCTGCGACCAAGCTCATCGAGGGCGACGCGCCCACAGAGGAGCAATTCGATCTGTCCGCAGAGGATAAGCACATCATCGGGGAGATCGTGCAGGAGATGGAGCAGACGCTCGGCACCGACCGAGAGGCGGCGCTGGCGGATATGCGCTACGCCTTTATCGACGGCGTGGTGCGCGCCAACGTGAAGAAAGGGGAGGAAACGATCGG
>JAYFQJ010000070.1:0-4258 GCA_034927165.1 Oscillospiraceae bacterium | reverse complement strand
CCCCCGCGCCCGATATCGGGACTGGATTCCCGGGATGCTGTCTTCATCCACTCTTTGACGCTATCAGCTTAGCACCCCCCGTTCGTACAAAACGTACAAATAAAAAATTCTCGGATTTTTTTGCAGCGCAAAAAAGCGCGGGCACCATACCCGCGCTTTTGCACTGTCCTATTCTCAGTCGAGCGGCTTGAGCAGCCCGCCGTTCTTGCGCAGCTGATCGTACCGGTAAAAGGTCTCGAGCGCCACGCGCGTCTCCAGCTCCACGGCGGGCGGCGTGACGGTGTTTTCCTTGCCGAAGAATTCCTCCCCCGTGTTGAGATTCGCCGCGCACGCGCAGATGCAGCCGCTGCGCAGGTCGCGCCGGTGGCTGATCGTGAAGATCGCCCCCGACTCCATCTCGACGTTGGTGCAGCCGAGCTTCACAAGCTTTTCGATCCACTCCGGCGTCTCCGCGTAGAACGCGTCGTCCGTCGCCGTCACCCCGAAATGCACGGCGCTGGGCGTCCCCTGCGCCATCTCCTTCGCTGTCCTCACGAGGAGATACGTCAAATCGAGATCCGCCGCCGCGGGAAAGCATTCCGGCACATACATGCGCGACGTCCCGTCGTTTTTCATGGACGCCGTCGTGATGAGCAGGTCGCCGGGGTGCACCTCCGCCTTGAGGCCCGCCGACGTTCCGAGCCGAATAAATACCCTCGCGCCGATGTTCGCGAGCTCCTCGAGCGCGATGGCAGTGCTCGGACAGCCCATGCCCGTCGAGGTCACCGACACGCGCACGCCCTTGTAAAAGCCGGTGTAGGTCTTGTGCTCGCGCTTGTGCATCACGAGCTGCGCGTCGTCGAGATACTTCGCCACGATGTCCGTGCGGAACGGATCGCCGGGCAGCAGCACATAATCGCCGACGTCCCCCTCCACCATGTTGATGTGATACTGCCGCACGCCCAGCGCCGCGGTCTCCTTGTTGGTCGCCATGCCTATCCTCCGTTTCTCAGCGCAGCTCCTGCTCGAGGTCTTCAAACAGCGGATCGTCAAAAAATTCCGGCACGCCCATATCCAGCCCGTCAATGAGCTTCTTCACCGTCGAGACCGTCACGTCGCGCCGCGCGCTCGTGACCATGCTGTACAGTGTGGACGGGGTGATGTTCGCGCGCGCGGCAAGCTCGTTGAGCATCATGCCGCGCGCGCTGCAAATGCGGAAGATCCTTTTAACGATGGCGTCCTTGAGCTTCATTCGCTGCACCTCTGAAAAAATTGGACGCCGGAGCGAAGCTACAGTGTATACGCTGTAACGTAATCGCCCCGGCGTCTCAAAACTTCGGACCGAATCTAAAGCAGCCCCCGCTGCAGAAGCTGCTCTTCTATTGTATGCTCATCGATAAAGCAGCCGGAGCCGCCCGGCGCGATGGACGGCTTTGTTTTCCCGTGGAAATCGCTGCCGCAGGTGACGAGCAGACCCCGCCGCTGCGCGCGCACATAATAAAACTCCGACGTCTCCCGCGTGTGGTAGCTGCTGAACGCCTCCGCGCCGTCGATCCCCGCGTCCGCGATCTCCTCAAACAGCGCCGGGCTCTTTTTGAGGTTCACGCCCGGGTGCGCAAGCACCGCGAGGCCGCCGTCCGAGTGGATCATCCCGATCGTATCCGCCAGCGAGGGATAGACCATCTCGGTATAGCACGGCTTTCCCTGCGCATAAAAGTCCCAATAAAAATTGACATAGGGGTTGTCTCCGCGCGCGCCGCCGGCGCGGTAGGGCGCGAGCAGCGCGCTGTGCGCATACCGCGCGTCCTTCAGCAGCACCTCCGCGAACATCTCGCCCGCGTAAACGCCGCCCGGCGCGAGCGCGTCGAGCGCCGCCTTGTCGACCGAAAAGCCGAGCGCCTGCGTCAGCCGCAGCTTCTCCGACGCATTCGCGAGCTCCTGCGCCAGGATGTTTTGCTCCGCGCGCGCATAGGCGGGGTTCTCCGCGTCAATGCCGTAGCCGAGCATATGCAGCGGAACGTCCCCGAAGACGCAGTCGAACTCCGCGGCGGCGATGCAGCGCATACCCGCTGCGTCGGCCGCTTTTTTCATGCGCGCGACGCCGCGCACGCAGTTGTGGTCGCTCAGCGCCGCGATGCGAACGCCCGCCGCCGCGCATCTTTCCACAAGCTGCTCGGGCGAGAATTCCCCGTCGTCGCTGAATGCGCTGTGCATATGCAAGTCGATAAAAAGCCCGTTATCCACCGGTAATTCCTCCTGCGGCAGTTTGGGATTATCAGGTATTTTTCATGACGATGCTCTCTACAACGTCCGCGGCGTTTTCACACACGTCAAGACAGTTCTCGAGCGCTTCAAAGATGGTCATCCACACGACCAGCGTGCGCGCGTCCGCCTTTTCGGAGAACAGACGGCGCATCGCCCGCTCATGCAGCTTGTCCCCTTCGCTTTCGAGCGTGTTGACGCGGATGATATAGTCCTTGATGGTGGTCGATCTCTTGAAATCCCGCAGCTCGGTGATGACCTTCACGAACGCGTCGCAGCAAAGCGCGATAGACTTGCCGAATTCGACCGCCTCGGGGCGCAGCTGCGTGACATTGAGCATATAGATGCGGCGCATGACATCCTCCACGGCGTCGACGATATTGTCGAGCTCCTGGGACAGCTGCGAGATGTCCTCAAGCTCAATGGGCGTAATAAACTCGTGCGCGAGCTGCTGCGTGAGCGCGTGCTTGAGCGCGTCCGCGTCGTTCTCGATGCGGTGCATCGCCTCGACGTGCGCGGGCACCTTCTTCGCGTCAAAGCCGTCGAGCGCCGCGCTCAGATATTGCGCGCATTCGCTCGCGGCGTTCGCGCAGCGCAGGAAATTGTCAAAATAATCAAATTCTTCTCTGTGTTTCAGTAAGCTCATATATCAAACCTCTCAAAAAATCAGCACAAACAGCTTTGCGACGAGAAATCCGAGCAGGCCGCAGCCCGGGAAGGTCAGGATCCACGCGACGGACATCTCCCGCACAACGCCCCAGTTGACGGCGGACAGGCGCTTGGAGGCGCCGACGCCCATGATCGCGGAGGTCTTCGTGTGGGTCGTGCTCACGGGGATGCCCGTCAGCGACGAAAACAGCAGGCAGCTCGCCGCGCCGAGGTCGGCGGCAAAGCCCTGGTACGTCTCGAGATGCACCATGTCCATGCCGACGGATTTGATGATGCGGTAGCCGCCGATGGAGGTGCCCAGCGCCATCACTGCCGAGCAGAGGATCATCAGCCAGATGGGGATAACAAAGTTCGTAGCGCCGGTATTGCCGTTCGCAAGACAGATGCCCAGCAGAAAAACGCTCATGAATTTCTGTCCATCCTGCGCGCCGTGCATGAAGGCCATCGCCGCGCCGCCGAAGATCTGCGCGCCGCGGAAAAATCCGGCGGTCCTGCGCCGATCGGCACGCCGGAACAGCGTCTCCACCGCCCGCGCGCACAAAAATCCCATCACGAAGCCGAGGACGGTGGACAGCACGAGCCCGTAGATCACCTTGACCCACTCACTCCAGTTGATGCCCGCGGACGCGCCCTGCATCGCCATCGCCGCGCCGGATAAGCCCGCGATGAGCGCGTGGCTCTCGCTTGTCGGGATACCGAACGCCCACGCCGCGGTCGCCCATACCACGATCGCAAACAGCGCCGCCGACAGTGCGACCGTCGCCTCGTGCGCCTGATCGCCGAAGTCGACCATGTTGTAGATGGTCATCGCGACCTTGGAGCTGACGAGGGTCATGAGCAGCACACCGAGAAAATTGAACACCGCCGCCATCAGGATCGCCGCGGGCGCGGGCATCGCGCGGGTGGAAACGCACGTCGCGATGGCGTTCGGCGCGTCGGTCCAGCCGTTGACCAGAATAACGCCGAGCGTCAGCACGACCGTGGTGGCGAGCAGCGGGTTCGCGGTCAGATAGCCGAGAAATTCCGAAAAGGACAGGGTCATGGGATTTCCTTTCTGTGGATACCGCCTTTATTGTTTACAAAACAGGCTTTTCGCCCTTTTTCGCGGAAATCTGGTTGCTATTTCCGGGTCGGATACAGTATAATCAACGCGGCACCTGTTCCGTCTCGCCCCGAAATGGCGAGCGGTTTAATTCTAACCCAAATCCGGAGGAAAAGCAATGCAGGCGATCTATGAAAACGCACTGAATATCGAGTGGCGGCAGGTGGTGATGTGGTGTATCGGGGCGCTGCTGATCTATCTTGCGATCAAAAAGAACATGGAGCCGGCGCTGCTGCTGCCCATGGG
>JAYFQJ010000110.1:0-14714 GCA_034927165.1 Oscillospiraceae bacterium | reverse complement strand
CGCCGTCGGCGGACGTTTCTTTTGTCTGTCTGCATATTTATTCAGCGGCACTGCCCCGAATGACCGAAAGTGTTTTGCCGGCGCCATATACAGGGGGAGAAAGCGAAAAAACGCCGAAAAACCGCCCAAACAGGCGCGCCGAAAGCCGGATGCGCGGGAAAGGACCGGCCGCAACCGCAGAATAAATATGCAGGAAAGGAGCCAAAAAACGCAACAAATCTCAAAAACGGGCTCAAATTGTGCACAACGCCGAGAAAACAGTGAAATTATAACGGAAAAATCTCCGTTATAAATAAAAGGAAAGGAGAGCACACAGTGAACAATTGTTACGAGGACGGAGGTACGGGCGCGCAGCCCGCTGATTTCGACGGGCTCTCGCCCAGAGCGCGGAGAATACGCAGGGCGATCGAGATCGCGAGGATCGTGGAGGCGGTGCTCGGCGGGACGCTTCCCGGGGATGTGGGCGAAGACGGGGACGGGCCCGCCGAGGACGGGTGCGAAGCGAATGCGCCCGACGGATACGAATGCGGGGAGTGCGCGTGGGAGGACACGGACGGGCTGTCTGACGAAGAGGATGCGGAAAATAACGGATTTCATATCACCGACGCGTGCGGCCGGGCGATCTGCGACGCGCAGGAGGACACAGCCCCGCTCATGCCCGCCGTCACCGAGTCCATCCGGTACAACCTTGTGGACATTGCCGTCGGACTCGCAAGAGAAAAGCTCGCGCGGTGCGAGGAAAGGATGCGGCAGCTTGAGGAGGAGAATCTCCGCTTGCGCGCGCAGCTCAAAAAAGGGGAATAGCGAATGCTGCGCGGCGTCTGTTTGTCCCATCGGACAGCAGAAGCGATATGCCGGATGCGAAAACCGAAGGCCCGGCCGGGAGCCGGGAAGGAAAGGAATCTGCTTATGGATGCTCCCATTGTATGCCCGCCGACGGGTATCCCTCTGGAGGCGCAGGAGCGGGCCCTGTCCGCCGAGGCGGACAAGCGCGGGATGACCTTCCGCGTGTTCGGGAGAACGGCGGTCGTGTGCACCGACGAGGCGCAGTGGCTCATCTGTGAAACGGACTGCGGCCTCGAGCTGTACCATGAAAACGCATCCTGCCGGAACGGGGCGAACAAATACGACTACCACCCGCAGTGCGGCGTGACCTGTACGGGCCCGCTGGGAATCCTGCTGTACATCTACAACCACGACGTCGCGCATATCAAACGCTATTCGGAAACGCACGGGTTTTAGCCGCGGCAAAGAACCCGTCAGACCGCGCTCAGCCTTGCGCGGAAGGAGATGGCTCTGGGCGTGTCCATGTCGTCGAACAGGATCAGATAAGCGGATCGGAGGTCGTCCACCTCCAGGATCACGCCGCGCCCGAAGACGCTGTGCTCGACGCGCTGCCCGACGGGGAGCATCCGCGCGGCGTCGTCGGACAATAGCCAGCTGCTGCTGGCGTCGATGTACTCCCGGGCCTCGGCCACCAGCCCCTCGCGGGGCTTTTGTGCGCAGGACAGGAGCGCCGGATCGATATCCAGAATAAACCGCGACGGATAGCGGGGCGAGCCGTCGAAATTGCGCCCCTCTGCCTCGGAGAGATACAGCGCCTTTTCCGCCCGCGTCATGGCGACGAAGGCCAGCCGACGCTCCTCCTCCATACCCGCGCGCGTGCGCGTCTTGCGGGAGGGAAACACGCCCTCGTTCATGGCGCACAGGAACACATAGGGAAATTCCAGCCCCTTGGCGGTGTGGACCGTCATGAGTTTTACTCTGTCCCGCGTGTCTTCCGCGTCGCTGTTTGAAAACAGGGCGACATGGGCGAGGTAGTGCGTGAGCGTGCTTTCCTCTCCGCAGGAGGTCTCGTATTCGTACACCGACTGCTTGAGCTCCGCGAGATTGTCCAGCCGCTCCTGACTGCCCTCGGTGCGCAGCATCTTCTCGTATCCGCTCTCGTTGAGGATCGCCGACAACACCTCGGAGATGGGGCGCTGCGCGCAGTCGGAGGAGAATTTTTCAACGAGTGAGACAAAGCCCGCGGCCTTTGTTCCCTTGAACAGCTCGTCGTCCAGCGCGCGGCACAGCGCCTCGTAGAGGGAACAGCCGCTGCGCGCCGCGTACTCCTGCAAAAACTTCATGCGCCGTTCGCCCAGATTGCGTTTGGGCACGTTGGCGACGCGCAGAAAGGACAGATCGTCCCGGTAAGCGGCCATGCGCAGATAACACAGCGCGTCCTTGACCTCCGCGCGGCCGAAAAACTGCACGCCGCTGTAGATCGAATAGGGCAGCTCCTCCTTCAGAAACACCTCTTCGACGGCGCGGGTCACATAATGAGCGCGGTACAGCAGCGTGACGTCCCTGTAGGGAACGCCGCCCTCGTGCAGGGCTTTTATCTGCTGCGCGATCCAGCGCGCCTGCCCCTCGTCGTTTTCCGCGTGGAAGCAGAGCACCGGGGGGCCGTCCGGGAGGGTCGGGAGAAGATCCTTTTCGATGCGGTCTTTGTTTTTGGAGATGAGAGAGTTCGCGGCGGCAAGGATCTGGGGTGTGGAGCGGTAATTCTCCGTCATCAGGATCGTCTTCACCCGCGGGAACGCCTGATCAAAATCCAGCAGGAACCGCACGCTCGCGCCCCGCCAGGTGTAGACGGTCTGGTCAGGGTCGCCGACGATAAAAAGATTTCCGTGATAGCCGCACAGCACCTCCATCAGGCGGTACTGCAGCGGATCGATATCCTGAAACTCGTCGATCATGATGTACGCGAGGCGCCGCTGCCACTTGAGCCGGATGTTCTCGTTCTGCTCGAAAATAAAGAGCGAAAACTTGATGAGATCGTTGTAATCGAGGGCGAAGCACTTTTTCTCCTGGTAGAGATATCCGTAGAAGATAATGTCCGCGGCGGCGGTCGCGGCGTCGTATTTTTGTCTGAGGGTGTCGAGGGACATGGTGATCATGTCTTCATAATACGCAGGCTCCCGGATGGTCTTGCGTATCTCGATCATGTCCCGCGCGCTGCCGAAGGTCATGTCCCGCAGGGTGAGCCCCCGTTCCTCGTAAATGATCCTCAGCATGGCGTCGATATCGGCGTTGTCCAGCACAAGAAAGCTCTTCGGATATTGCAACGCGCTGCTGTCCTCCTGAAGAACGGAAACGCAGAAGCCGTGAAAAGTGTTGATGTAGCCCGTGTCGTTGTCCCCGGTCAGATTGTGGATGCGCTGGCGCATCTCGTTTGCGGATTTGTTGGTGAAGGTGACGCACAGGATATTCTCCGGCAGGATCCCCAGCTCGTTCACAAGATAGGCAAACCGTCGGGAAAGCGCCCGGGTCTTCCCGGAGCCCGCCCCGGCGATAACGCGCACGAAGCCCTCGGTAGACGTGACGGCCTCCTTTTGTGCGCGGTTCAGTCCGCACAGGACATCCTCCATAGAGACGGCCCCCCTTCGCATTTTTTCCAGTATAGCAGAGCGGGGACGCCTTTACCAGTTCGCCGCCCCGTCCGGCGCGCGGATTATTTTCGCGCGGCCGCAGGGGGACGGCCATTCCGAGAAGCGCAAAAAGCGGCCGTCTTGCGACGACCGCCTGTTTGTTATGTATGGATTCCGCTCAGGCGGCCAGCTGCGGATTGAGCACATTCGGCGCGGGGAGCGTGTGAACGAGCGCGGCGGCCTCCGCCGCGTCGAGCGCCGCAGGCGCTACGCCGTAATAATAGTCCGCCGCCGCCGCGATGCCGTAGCAGCCGCTGCCGAAGTAGGTGATGTTGCAGTACAGCTCCAGGATATCGTTCTTTGTCAGCGCGCGTTCGAGCGCGAGAGCGGCGAGGACCTCCGCGACCTTGCGGGAGCAGGTCCGCTCTTCGGAGAAGAACATATTTTTCGCGAGCTGCTGCGTGATGGTGCTGCCGCCCTCTATGAGCCGGCCGGCGCGCAGATTGTGCACGACGGCGCGCGTGATCGCGATGGGATCGACGCCGAGATGGTAGTAGAAGCGCCGGTCTTCGCTCGCCACGACGCGCTTGAGGTATTCGGCGGAAATGTCGGACAGCCGCGTGTAATCGTCGCGGCCGCGGATCTCCTCGACACGCACGGACAGCGGCTTTTCGCGCAGTGCCTACCGGTACATCTCACAGCCCCGCAGGACGGGCGGAACGACCTTGATCGCCGCGAAGAACCCGCAGAACAGAAAGATGCAGGCGAACAGGGCGGAGAGAACCTTCTGAAATTTTTTCAATCGGATCACCACTTTACAAGCTTATAGTAGACCTTGGCCGTCGCGCGGAAGACCAGCACATAGACGAGCGAGAACAAGACGCAGGTCCCCGCGATGCACAGCAGCGTGACGGACAGATTGTTCATAACGAACAGATTGAGGATCAAATTGATGAGATTGGAGGCCGCGAGGACGTTGATGAGCGCGCCCGCCAGCGGCAGGAAAAACACGACGAGCACCTGCCGGTTAATGGTGCTGCGGACCTCCGCATCGCTCAGGCCGACCTTCTGCAGGATGACGAACCGCTCGCGGTCGGCGTAGCCCTCCGAGACCTGCTTGAAATACATGATGAGCACCGTGTTGACGAGAAACAGCACCGCGAAGAAAATGCCGATGAACAGCAGCCCTCCGTAGATCATGTAAGCGTTCTGGCGGCTCTCGTTGATGTCGCTGGAGTAGTAGGTGACGTCGCTGCCGAGCTGCGCGTGCAGCGGGGCGTACAGCGCTTTGCCGAGCGTCGCGCCGAAGGCGAGACTGTTTTCCTGCGCGCCGGCGTAGTTGAGGACGATCTCGAGATATCCTTGGTATTCGTCATAATAAGGGTCCGAGGCGTACCCGGGGTTCACACTCGCGCGCAGCGTCAGCGCCTCGTCGAGATCCCGCGCGACAAAATAGACAAAGCGGGACACCGCGCTGTTTTTCCCGACCGTGAAGGGTGTGTCCGAGCGGACGGCCTTCACCGTGTAGACATCCCCGTTCGCGCGCACAGCGGCTTTGTCGGAAAGCTCTTTTTCCGTGAGGATCATGATCTCGCCCGGCGCGAGCGCGGCGCTCTCGCCGGTGACGGCGTTGTAATCCGCAAGCGTCAGGATGCGCAGAGGATACTGGAAATTTGCGTCGCTGAGGCTGTTGTAGTGCAGCGCGCCGTTTTCGTCTTTAAAGGTGAACTCGCCGTCATGCAGGATGATCGTGTCGTGCAATGTGAAATAGGACAGGGAGCTCTCAATCTGTACGCCCGATTTTTCGGCGAGCGCCTGTGCGCTGCGCAGCGATTCCGTGACGTCCGGCCGCTCGAGCCGCAGGTCATAGTAGGCGGTAAAGGTGTAGTCGTTGGGGTTTTGCCGGCGGACGATGTCGTCCTGCCCAAAGTACAGCGCGCACACGCCGGAGACGGTCACGACCACCATCGTCGCGAGGATGCAGATATTCGCGAGACCCGAGGCGTTTTGCTTCATGCGGTGGGACAGCCCGGAGACAGAGATGAAGCTGCCGGGACGATAGTAGAAGCGCTCGTTTTTTTGCAGCGCGCGCAGAACGGTCTGGCTGCCGCCGACAAACAGGCAGTAGGTGCCCGCGATGACGAGCAGCACGGCGGGCCAGAAGATCGTGAGCGCCACCGCGCCCACGCGCACCCACAGCGAGCAGCCGTAGGCCGCGCCGATACACAGCACGCCGAGGATCGTCAGCGGCACGGCGCCGCGCACGCGCTTTTCCGACTGCTTTTCCCCGTTGATGAGGTCGATGGGGTTCGCGAGGCGCACCTGAAACTGATTGTAGATTGTATTGACAAGAAAGATGCCGCAGAACACGGCGGCGGTGAGCGCATACGCGGCGGGAGACAGCGCGAATACGCTGCCCTCGGCGACGCGCATACACCGCATCAGAAGCATGAACAGCAGCCGCCCGAAAACGGTGCCGGACAACAATCCCGCGAGCAGCGCCGCGCCGTTGAGCAGCAGGCTCTCCCGGCGCACGATCTTCGCGACATGGCGTTTTTCGAGGCCGAGGACGCCGTACAGGCCGAATTCCTTTTTGCGGCGCTTGATGAGGAAGCTGTTGAGATAGATCATATAGCCGACCGTGAAAAGGCCCATGACGGTCAGGCCGATGCGCAGCATCAGCTGCAGCGTCCCGCCCCAGGAGACGTTCGCGATGCTCTCGCTGAAGACCATGTTCGTGATCATAAAAAACATCGCGCTCATGATTGCCGTCGCGATCGCATAAGGGTAGTACATCTGCCGGTTGCGGGTCAGATTGGACAGTGCGAGCTTCCAGTACAGTCGGTTACGCAAGGTCGGCACCCCCGTCTGTGAGCACGGTCAGCGTGGAAACGATGCGGTCGAAAAACTCCCTGCGCGGCTGGTCGCCGCGGTAGATCTGGTTGTACAGCCGGCCGTCGCGGATGAACAGCACGCGGCCCGCGTAGCTCGCGCAGCGCGCGCTGTGGGTGACCATCAGCAGCGTGCGGCCCTCGGCGTTGAAGGCGGTAAAGCTGTCGAGCAGCTGCGCGGCGGCCTTTGAGTCCAGCGCGCCGGTCGGCTCGTCGGCGAGGATCAGCCGCGGGTCCGTGATGACCGCGCGCGCCACGGCGGCGCGCTGTTTTTCCCCGCCGGAGACCTCGTACGGGTACTTGTCGAGCAGCGCGCCGATGCCCAGACTCTGCGCGAGCGGAGGCAGCCTCCGCTTCATTTCTTTGAGCGGCGTCTCGGACAGCACCAGCGGCAGCAGGATGTTGTCCCGCAGCGTGAAGGTGTCGAGCAAATTGAAATCCTGAAACACAAAGCCGAGCTTGCTGCGGCGGAAAGCGGCGAGCTCCCGGTCGCGAATGGAGCGGAAGTCCTGACCCTCGAGAAAGATGGCCCCCTCGGTGGGCTTGTCGAGCGACGCGATGAGGTTCAGCAGCGTCGTCTTCCCCGAGCCGGACGCCCCCATAATGGCGACGAATTCGCCGCCCTCCACGTCGAAGCTTATATCCTGCAGCGCGACGCACTGCTTGCCGCCAAGACGCGTGTTGTATACTTTTTTGAGATGCGATACCCTGAGAAGCTCCATTTTTTCCTCCGCAGCGCCGCGGGGCGCTTTAACTTTATGCTCTCATTATAAAAGAGCGGAAGGCCGCAAGCCATCGATTCGGCTTACATTTTCCGCTCTTATCTTACAATTTTGTAAGGTTTCAGTCCTGTTTCGGCAGCGAGCCGAAGACGACGGTCATGGCGGTGCCGACGCCGACGGCGGAGCGGACGGACAGCGACAGACCCAGCATCTGCGCCGCCTGCGACGCCATATACAAGCCGAGGCCGCTCGCGCGCTTGTCGAGCCGCCCGTTGAAGCCGGTGTAGCCCTTTTCAAAAATGCGCGTGAGGTCCTCGCTGCGGATGCCGATGCCGCTGTCCTCGACCGTAAAACGATCCGCCGCGCCGTATATTTTCACGCTGCCCTCGGGCGTGTATTTGGCGGCGTTGCTCAGCAGCTGTCCGACGATGAAGGACAGCCACTTTTCATCTGTGACCGCGACAATGTCCGTCGGCGCAAAGTCGACGCCGAGACCCTTCGCGATAAAGAGCGTCGCGTATCTGCGCACAGTCTCGCGCAGCACCCGGTCGACGTCGCACGGCGCAAGAACCAGGTCGCTTTCCGGGCCGCGCAGCTTGACAAACTGCAGCGCCATTTCGACATAGCGCTCGATCTTGAACAACTCCTGCGCACAGACGGGGTCCGGGTTCGGGTCGTTCTCGAGCGTCAGACGCATCGCGGCGATAGGCGTTTTTATCTGGTGCAGCCACAGCGTGTAGTAGTCGATCTGCTCCGCGTGCGCCAGCGCGAGGCCGCTGCGCTCGTTGTCCATGATGCGGTAGAGGGAGGCGATGATCTGCGAGTACAGGTGCTCGATGTTGTTTTCCGCGCGCGGGTACTCGTGGCTCGTGCTGGTCAGATTTTCGCTGATCTCGGTCAGGCTTTTCACCTTCTGCGCGTAGCGCCCTGCGTCCAGCGCCACAAAAACGGCGATGACAAACGCATACACCAGCGCCGCATAGGCGATCATCGTGAAGCCGATCCCGCACAGCGCCATGACGCACGGAAAAACGAGCAGCGCCATGAGCGCGGCGCAGAGCATCGCCCGCCGGTAGCGCAGATACCCTCTAATCATGGATCACATACCCCATGCCTTTTTTTGTCTCGATCAGATCGGGAAACTCCGCTTGCGCGAGCTTCGCGCGCAGGCGGTTGATGTTGACTGTCAGCGTGTTGTCGTCCACAAAGCAGTCGGAATCCCACAGCGCCTTCATGATGGCCTCCCGCGTCACCACCGCGTCGCGCTCGGAAAGCAGCGTGTGCATGATGCGCAGCTCGTTTTTTGTCAGCCCCAGCTTCTTATCCCCGAAGCTCAGCGTTCCGTCCGCCGCGCTGAGCGACACGCCCTTCGCGCAAAGCGGAGGATCCGCCGCGTAGCTGTACGCCCTGCGCAGCAGCGCGTTGATCTTTGCGACGAGCACGTCGGTGGAGAAGGGCTTCGTCACATAGTCGTCCGCGCCGACGTTCACGGCCATGACGATGTCCATGTTGTCCGTGCGCGAGGACAGAAAGAGGATCGGCACGTTGGAGCGTCTGCGGATCTCCGTGCACCAGTAGTAGCCGTTGAAGAAGGGCAGGGAGATATCCATGAGCACGAGGTGGGGATCGAAGGAGAACAGCTCCCCGGTCACATCGGAAAAATCCGCGCAGCAGCGCGTCTCGAAGCCCCAGCGCCGCAGGTTTTCGCACAGCAGCGCGGAGATGGTGGGATCGTCCTCCACAACGTAGATTCGGTGAGACACAGCCGGCCCTCCCCCGCAGTTTTTTACAGTATAACATAAACAGACCGCGCGCGCGACAGCGGACGGGGACAAAGCTTGCGGCCCTGTGGTATACTTAGAAAAACACGTCGAACGGAGGGGCTGTATGCAATACAGGGATCTGGGAAGCACGGGACTGCGCGTCAGCGAGATCGGCATGGGCTGCGAGGGCTTCGGAGAGGATGCTTGCCGCGAGGCGGGGCGGCTTTTCGACGAGGCGCAGGCGCTGGGCGTCAACTATTTTGATCTGTATACCGCCGATCCCGCGGTGCGCGCGGCGGTCGGCGCGGCGCTCGCCGGGCGCAGGGACAAATTTTACATACAAGCGCACCTGTGCTCAGTGTGGAAAAACGGACAGTACCAGCGCACACGGGCTATCGACGAGGTGAAGGCCGGCTTCGCGGAGCTGCTCGGGCTGCTGCAGACGGATCGGCTCGACGTCGGCATGATCCATTACTGCGACTCGCCCGCGGACTGGAAGCAGATCGAGGAGGGGCCGGTGCTCGCTTATGCGCGGGAGCTGAAGAAGCAGGGCGTCATCCGCCATATCGGCCTGAGCAGCCACAACCCGGCCGTCGCGCTGGCGGCCGTGCGCAGCGGCGCGATCGAGGTGCTGATGTTCAGCGTCAATCCCTGCTACGATCTGCAGCCGGCGAGCGAGGATGTGGAGGACCTGTGGAAGGACGAGGCCTACGACGCGCCGCTCGTCAACATGGACCCGCAGCCGCAAGCGCTGTATGAGACCTGCCAGGCGATGGGCGTGGGCGTCACGGTGATGAAGGCCTTCGGTGGCGGCGACCTGCTGGACGCGTCGCTGTCTCCCGCGGGCAGGGCGCTGACGCCCGTGCAGTGTCTGCACTACGCGCTGACCCGCCCGGGTGTGGCGACGGTGCTCGCCGGCGCGCACTCCGCGCAGCAGCTGCGCGTGTGCGCCGCCTACGAGGACGCGACGGAGCAAGCGCGCGATTACGCCTCCGCGCTCGCCGCATTCCCCCATATACAATGGAAGGGACACTGTATGTACTGCAGCCACTGCGCGCCCTGTCCGAAAAAGCTGGACGTCGCGTCCATCACCAAATTCCTGAATCTGGCGCTCGCACAGGGGAAGGTACCCGAGACGGTGCGGGAGCATTACGCGCTGCTCGGACACTACGCCGGCGAGTGCATCGGCTGCGGCGCGTGCGAAACGCGCTGCCCGTTCGGGGTGCCCATCGTTGAGAATATGAAAAAGGCCCGCGAGGTCTTCGGAAGATAGCTCCGAAAGAGCCCGCCGCATTCTGATGATGCGGCGGGCTCTTATTTAAAAGTAAGTAAAGTCGGCGCCTGTGCTGCAAAAGACTTTAGATCCCGCTCTCCTTGTAGTTGGAGAGCACGCGCGCGGACGGGTCGTCTACATCGCAGCCCGCCCAGCTGCGGTTGGGCATCCAGAAGCCGGCGACCATCGCCGCCTGTCCCGGATAGCCTTGCTCGAACAGCTCGCGGTACAGCAGGCTCTCCTTCGTGAAGGGGCGCGCGTACGCATAGCGGGACGCGCGGCGCTCAAACTCCGCGTCGGTATACCGCGCGTCCGCGTACGCCTTAAGGTGATCGACCATCGAGTGGCCGACCGCGTCGGAAAAGGCCGCCTTTTCCCGCCAGAGGATGTTTTCCGGCAGAAAACCGCCCGCCTCGAACGCTTTGCGAAGAAGATACTTTCCCTTGCCGTAGGTGTTCATTTTGAGCGACGGCTCGAGCGCCATCACATAGCGCACAAAGTCGAGATCGCCGAAGGGGACGCGCGCTTCGAGCGAATGGACGCTGATGCAGCGGTCGGCGCGCAGCACGTCGTACATATGCAGCTCGCGCACCCGCTTTTCCGCCTCGCGCTGAAATTCATCCGCAGACGGGGCGAAGTCGGTGTATTTATAGCCGAACAGCTCGTCCGACACCTCGCCCGTCAGCAGCACGCGCACGTCGGTGTGCTCGTGGATATATTTGCACACAAGATACATTCCGATGCTCGCGCGGACGGTGGTGATGTCGTAGGTCCCGAGCGCCGCCACGACCGCGGGCAGCGCTTCCAGCACATCCGCCTTCGTCATGGTGACCTCGGTGTGCTCGCAGCCGAGAAAATCCGCCGTTTCCCGCGCGTATTTCAGGTCGATGGGGTCGGCGTCCATGCCGATGGCGAAGGTGCGGATGGGTCGCCCGAGCTTTCTTTGCGCGATGGCGCACACGAGGGAGCTGTCGAGACCGCCGGACAGAAGAAAGCCCAGCGGCGCGTCCGCGTCCAACCGCTTCTCCACGCCGCTGACAAGCTTTTCGCGGATAGCGGCGCAGACGTCGTCCGTACTGCCGCCGATGCGGCCGCACGGCGCGGCGATATCGCAGTAGCGGGTGAATTCCCCGTCGGCGTAATAGCAGCCGGGGGGAAAGGGAAGGATGCGCGCGCACAGGCCGACGAGCATCTTCGGCTCGCTTGCGAACAGGATCGCGCCGTCCGCGCCGCAGCCGTAATACAGCGGCCGGATGCCGATGGGGTCGCGCGCCGCCACAAGGCTGCCGCGCCGGGCATCGTACAAGATGAGCGCGAATTCCGCGTCGAGCATGGAGAACATCCCGACGCCGTGCTCACGCCACAGCGGCAGCAGCACCTCGCAGTCGCTGTCGCTCGAAAACACATATTTGTGCCGCAGCGCCTCGCGCACGGGACGAAAGCCGTAGATCTCCCCGTTGCACACGAGCGCGTCGCCGCCGAGGTGGAACGGCTGCATACCGCGGGCGTCCGGCCCCATGATGGACAGGCGGTTGAAGCCCAGCCAGCCGCCGGGCAGCGCGTCGACGCGGGTGTCGTCCGGCCCGCGCGAGGCGGTCTTCGCGAGCGCCGCTGTAAACGCGGGGCGCGGGATCGCGCCGCCGAGATAGCCGAGAATAGAGCACATAAAAAAGCACCTCCGAAAAAAATGCGCAGCGATCCGTTCGTAAGGACGAATCGCTGCGATCCGCGGTGCCACCTGCATTACCCGCAAAGGGTCTCTCTCCGGCTCTTGCAAGCCTTTGCCGCTTAACGCGCGGCACACGGCGCGCCTACTCGCTCGCGCTTTCGGCTTGCGGCTCGCGGGGGTTCTTTCGCGCGGGGCCGGCGCGGGCTCTCAGCGTACACCCGCTCTCTGTGCCCGGACCGCCGCGTTACTTTTCCCGGTCGTCGCCTTTCTGTCTATGGTTTCCGCAGCCCCGCGGGTCTAAAACGCAGAATCGGGGATGTTCTCCTCGTCCTGCAGCGCGTCGTAATCGGTCTCGCCCGTGCGGATCTTGACGACGCTCTCTATGTTGCTGACAAAGATCTTGCCGTCGCCGATGTGCCCGGTATACAGCGCGTGGACGGCCGCGTTGACGACCGCGGAGACGGGGAGCTTGCACACGACGATCTCCACGCAGATCTTCGGCAGCAGCGTCGTCTCCAGCGCGACGCCGCGGTAGTATTCCGGCTGCCCCTTTTGCATACCGCAGCCGAGCACCTGCGTGACGGTCATGCCGGTGATGCCCAGCTCGTCCATCGCCCGCTTGAGCTGCTCAAAGCGGCTCTGCTTTGTGATGATCTCGATCTTCGTCATCCTTGCGGCGCCGACAGCCGCGGGAGCGGGTGACGGCTTGAATTCCACGGGGACGGCCGCCTGTACGGACGCGGGCGCACTCTCGCCCGTCTCGGGATGATACTGCGGCATGAAGTCCGCGTACGAGGCGGTCAGACCGTGCTCGGAGATATCGAGCCCCGCGATCTCCTCCGCCGCCGTGCAGCGAAGGCCGACGGTTTTATCGATGAGCTTGAACAGCAGAAAGGTCGTCACGCCCACCCACGCGGCGACGCTGACGACGCCCAACGCCTGAATGCCCAGTGCCCCGACGCCGCCGCCGTAAAAGACGCCGCGCTGCGTGTCGAACAATCCGACGAGCAGCGTGCCCAGCGCGCCGCACATACAGTGGACGCCCACGGCGCCGACGGGATCGTCGATCTTGAGCTTTTTTTCAACGAATTCCACGCCGAACACGACGGTGAAGCCCGCAAGGATGCCGGTGAAGAAGGCGCCGAAGCCGTCCATCACATCGCAGCCCGCCGTGATGGCGACGAGGCCCGCGAGCGAGCCGTTGAGCGTCATGGAGACGTCGGGCTTGCCGTAGCGCAGCCAGGTGAAGATCATGACGGTCACGGTGGCGACGGCCGCCGCGAGGTTGGTGGTGAAGAAGACGCTGCCCATCGTCACGAGCGCTTCGCCCTCGGCGTTCACCGTGGAGCCGCCGTTAAAGCCGAACCAGCAGAACCAGAGGATGAACACGCCCAGCGCGCCGAGCGTCAGACTGTGGCCGGGGATGGCGCGCGGCTTGCCCGTCTCGTCGTATTTTCCGATGCGGGGGCCGAGGATGCTCGCGCCGATGAGCGCAGCGAGGCCGCCGACCATATGCACGGCCGTGGAGCCGGCAAAATCATGAAAACCGAGCCCCGCAAGCCAGCCGCTGGCCGACCAGATCCACCGCCCGGAAATGGGGTAAATGACGGCGGAGATGACGGCGGAGTAGATGCAGTAGGACAGAAACTTCGTGCGCTCCGCCATTGCGCCGGAGACGATCGTCGCCGCGGTTGCGCAGAAAACGGTCTGGAAGATGAAGTAAGCCCAGAAGGGCACGCCCTGCGGCAGTATCGCGGCATAATCACTGCGCGTAAAAAGGTCAAAACCGCCGAGCAGCGAGCTGCCCGCGCCAAACATCAGCCCGAAGCCGACGATCCAGAAGATGGGTGTGCCGATGGCGAAGTCCATCAGGTTTTTCATGATGATGTTGCCCGCGTTTTTCGCGCGCGTGAAGCCGGTCTCGACCATCGCGAAGCCCGCTTGCATGAAGAACACCAGCGCGGATGCGACCAGCACCCAGATCGTGTTTGCGGAGGAATACATACCAACAACCCCTTTTCTTTTTCTTTATTTATCCGGCCCGCGCGCCCCTGGCGAGAGCAACGCCGATTGCGGGGAAGCAAACGGGCGCGCGGGCCGTTTCGTAAAAGAACGCGCGCCCCCGCGAAGGGAGCGCACGTCCTTGTACGCGTGTTTTTCGGCTTACACGCCGAAGAGCAGCTTTTCGTAGGTCGGATAGGGCCAGCGCTCCGCCGCCGTATCCGCTTCGATCGCATCCGCCGCCGCGCGGACCTTCGCCATTTGCGGCAGCAGCGTGTCGCGCACATAGCGGCACTTGTCCATGACGTCCGACGCGGCTTCCGCCGTCTCGATCGAAGCGCCGAGTTTTTCCGCCTCGCCGTACAGCTCGTCGGTCAGCCCCGCGAGCTTGCCCGCCGCCTTGACGGACGCGTCCTTGCCCGCCGCGATGCCCAGCGACTTTTTGCTCTGCGCGAGCGCACATAGCTCGTTGATATAGCCGTACGCCGCCGGCAGCACCGACTTTTTCACCATGTCGAGCATGGTCTTCGCCTCGATGAGGCTGGTCTTTTCATAGGTCTCCAGCAGGATTTCGCAGCGTGAGCGCATCTCGGTTTCCGTGAAGATGCCGTGCTTCGTGAACAGCTCGATGTTTTCATCGCTCACGAAAAGCGGCAGCGCGTCCACAGAGGTCCGCATATTCAGCAGTCCGCGCTTCTCCGCCTCCCGGACCCATTCATCGGAATAGTTGTTGCCGTTGAACAGAATGCGCCGGTGCGCGCGGATGGCGTCGCGCAATATCGCGTCCGTCTCGGCCGCGGGGTCGCCCGCGCCCTCGAGCCGGTCGGCGAACGCGGCGAGCTCGTCGGCGACGATGGTGTTGAGCACGATGCTGGGACCCGCGATGGAGAATGCGGAGCCGAGCATACGGAATTCAAATTTGTTGCCGGTAAAGGCGAACGGAGAGGTGCGGTTGCGGTCGGTGGAATCCTTCTTAAATTCC
>JAYFQJ010000017.1:0-8833 GCA_034927165.1 Oscillospiraceae bacterium | reverse complement strand
TTCATACCTTTAAGGCCTTTTGAACCCCCAGCCCAGCTGGGGGTTTTCGATTACAAAAACGCCGCCGGCGTCAGCCGGCGGCGTTCACTATTTTTTGTGCTTCAGCATATCCTTCAGCTCATCCATGAAGGTGTTTATATCCTTAAATTCCTTGTAAACAGAAGCGAAGCGCACGTAAGCGACCTCGTCGATCCGCTTGAGCTCCGCCATAACAAGCTCTCCAATGCGGCTCGAAGACACCTCACGATCCATTGAATTGAGCAGAATTTGCTCGATCCGCTCGACCGCTTCGTCGAGACAGGTCGCCGAAATGCTCCGCTTTTCACACGCCTTGAGCATACTTCGATACAGCTTATCCCTGTCGAACGCCTCGCGCGAGCCGTCCTTTTTGGCCACGACAAGCGGCGCCGTCTCCACCACCTCATAGGTGGTAAAGCGTTTCCCGCATTGCAGACATTCGCGGCGGCGGCGGATCTTGGTGTCGTCATCCGTCGGTCTTGAATCGTTGACCTTTGTATCAAAATAGCCGCAGTAGGGACATTTCATACAGCCTCTCCTTACGGAGCTTTATTTTTTCGATGCGAAGATGGCCGGCAGCAGCCGGGCATTCGTAAACGCGAGCGCGAGCGCGAGCGCAAAGATCAGCAATCCAATATAGGCAAACAACAGACCGCCAGAAATAAAGCCGGCCGCAGCAAACGCCGCGCTGAACAAAAATGCGAGAATCAGCATGGTAAGAAACGCGCCGTCGCTCTTTTCGCAAACAGCGTTGGCCGCTTCCTCCGGCGTCGCTTTTTTCATCGCGGCGAGCGTCCGGTTGAGCGTCAGAACCCGCGCGCTGCCAAAACCAAAAACCCCCGCAAGGCTGAGCGCGACGCAAAAGACGAGCAGCCGCATATCTGTCACTCGTGCGAGAATATAAACGAGGGTGATGAAGCCGCCCGCGCCCAGCGAGCAAAACAGAAGCCAAAGCGCCGGCAGGGCGCCGCAGACAAACAGACTGACCAAAAAGCCGACCAGCGCGACGATCGCGACGATCACAAGCGCCGCATAATAGAATGGGGCGCCATAGGAGCCGTCGGCTGTGCGCGCATTCAGCGCCGTCACACCGAGATCCGCATACTTTTCGGAAAGCATATCGATCACAGCCTGCCCATCGATCGAAGCGCCCTTTGTGACGGTGATCGTCAGCGTATTGGTATAGCGCGAATAATCATAGCCCGCAAAGACCTCGGCGCTCTGCCCAAGCGCGGCTTTCACGTCCTCATAAAGGGCCGAAACATCGACCGACGCGATATCTACGGACGAGTCGATATCCCCGGTATACGTGGTCGAACCGTCGTTGTAACGATCCTTTGCAAAGCCGAGCGTAAACGCGAGCAGCACAGCCAGGACGATCGCGATCACGGGGATCGCGAAATACAGCTTCTTATTTTTCATGCAATTACTCATCTCTCAGTGCCTCCGAACAAAACGGGTTTTTTCGCCGCTTTCAGCTGCTCAAACGAATATAGAATATAGCGGCCGCCCAAAACGCTGCACAGCATACCGATCAATGCGCCGGACAGCAGCAGCTTCCCAACATAGGCAAACTCGTAATAATTTGACGTCTTCACAGACAGCGCCCGGAAAATGGGGGAAAGAATGCCCATCCCCACTGTCGCCGAGCGGCTGAACAGCAGCAGAACGGTGCCGCTGAGCGCGATACCGAGGAAAATAACCAACGTACCGACGATCGTCTGCCGAAAAGCGAGGCTTGCCGCCTTGCCGACCGTCGTCGTTGTCAGCTTATCAGAGAGCGCGTTATAAAACCGGACGTTCGCTTCCATGCAGATAAACAACACAAAAACAAAGGCGAGCACGGTGGAAACGAGGACCGGGATGCCGTTCTGCGAATTGAACATACCGGTGATGACGAACAGCATACCGCCGACAGTGCCGATGAGGCCGATGAACGTGGCCACGCCGCACAGCTTATAGCGCACAATAAGATAAGCGCAGCAAAGCAGCACAGACGCGACAAGCGCGATAGCGAGCACAGCCGCGGCGTTTGAGCCGCCGGCTGCCTGTTCGCTCTGGATGGCGCTGCAGCTCATTGTGAACGGCAGCGATCCGCTCGCGAGCTGGATCGTATAATTTGAAACATCCGAGGATGAAAAATTGTAGGAAGTGATCGTAAAGCTTCCGCTTGTGTTGACCGCGGAAACAGAGGCTGTCGCGATCTTTTCGCCGTCCAGCCAATAGCTGATCGTCTGCTTTTCGCTTGTCTGCGCCGCCGCGTCCACCAGTGCCTGTGTCGCTTCCTTCAGCGCCGCTTTTCCCTCTTTATTGAGGTCGACGTTGATCTTATAATTGGTGGACAGCCCGTTGAGCACCTGCTCGGCCGCGGACGCTGCGGACACGATCTGGGCGTCGGTGAAGATCAGCATACTCTCGTCCGCCTCGCTGCCCTTGTATGCGGCAAAGCTGCCGACGGTCGTAAGCGTCTGTGAGAACGCCGTCGCGGAATATGAGGACCGGGCGCTGTACGGCATACGGACGATCAAAAGGCCCTGCTCATAATCGCAGCTCACCTCGCACTCCGGTATGAGAAATGCGGTGAGCCTTTTTTCGACGATGGCCTTGGCCGCCGTCAGCTCCTCCGCCGTCGGAACATAGCTATCGTCCGTGCTCTTGAGCACATAATCTACGACCGTGTCAAAATCATTGCCGTAGGTAATATTCTTCTGGGAGCTGACGATCACGGTCTCGATATCGCCGTATTTCGTTGAAATACCGAAAAATGCGATGACGAACACGGCGACAAACACAGCCGCAACGATGGCCGCACCCCATTTGCTGAACTTTTTCATCTGAATCCTCCGGATATTATTCTAACCTGTTCATTATATTGTTTCCGACCGGGCAAGTCAATAAAGGCTTACGAAAGTGTGCGTTCCAGCGCAGCTATTTTTGTGGAAAGCGCGAGCAGACGCGTCGCTGTCTCCAGCTCATCGATCGATGGATACGTCGGCGCGATGCGGATATTGCTGTCGTCCGGGTCGATCCCGTACGGGAATGCCGCGCCCGCCGGGGTCAGCTTGACGCCCGCCTTTCCGCACAGCTCCACGATGCGCTTTGCTGTGTTCTTCGGAGCGACAAAGTTGATGAAGTATCCGCCGAGCGGCTTTGTCCATCCCGCGAGATTCCAGCCGTCCAGCTCTCCCGCAAGGATATCGAGAACCTTTTCGAATTTCGGCCGTATGATCTGCGCCTGTTTATCCATATGGCGCATGATGGTTTCCTTGTTCTTCAAAAAGCGCGCGTGCAAAAGCTGATTGATCTTATTGTGTCCGATGGTCTGCACGCCGAGCGCCGCGAGCGCCGCCTGCATCGTCTGCGGTCCGCACGCCATGCAGGAGACCCCGCCCCCCGCAAAGGTTATCTTGCTTGTCGACGCGAACAGCACCGCCCGTTCGGGGTTGCCCGCTTCCGCACACAGCCCCATGATTTCCGGCAGATTCACAAATTCCCCGTTGAGGGAATGCAGCGCATAGGCGTTATCCCAGAGGATAGTGAAATCGTCTGCTGCGCAGCGCATACCGGCGAGACGGCGCACGGTGCGTTCGGAATAGACCGTGCCGGTTGGGTTGGAATACACCGGCACACACCAGATGCCCTTGACGCTCGCGTCGTTCGCGGCCAGCCGTTCCACCATGTCCATGTCGGGGCCGTCGTCCAGCATCGGCACGAGGATCAGTTCAAAACCGAAATGCTCGGTCACGGCGAAATGGCGGTCATAGCCCGGCGCGGGGCACAGCCACTTCACCTTCTTGTCCTTCCACGGCGCCGCGCCGGCGCGCACGCCGTGCGTGTACGCGCGCGAAATGAAATCGTACATCAGGTTCAAGCTGGAGCCGTCGCCGATGAGAAGGCTCTGCGGCGCGACATCAAGCAGCTCCGAAAAGATGGCCTTCATCTCCGCAGTGCCCGAAAGCAGGCCGTAGTTGCGCGCGTCCATGCCGCCTTCCAGGGCGAAATCCTCCTCCTGAAGCGCCGTCAGCAGTCCGTTGGACAGCGCCAACTGCTGCTTGCAGGGCTTGCCGCGGGACATATCGAGCTTCAGGCCCGCCTGCTTGTATTGTTCATATTGCGCCGCCAATTCGCCGAGCAGCGCTTCTCGTTCCGTTCTTTGCAATTTATCGATCAAGACAGCTTTCATCGCAGCCTCCGCACCCCGTTTTTTCTATTATATTTTTAAAAGCCGCCCGCTGTTCTCGGGTAGATGCTGACATCGCGGATATTGCCGATGCCGGTCACATACATGAGCAGCCGCTCAAAGCCGAGGCCGTAGCCGCTGTGCTTCGTCGAACCGTAGCGGCGAAGGTCGAGATAGTATTCGTAATCGCTGACCTTGAGTCCGCATTCCTCCATACGCTTGAGCAGCACGTCGTATCTCTCCTCGCGCTGACTGCCGCCGATAAGCTCGCCGACGCCCGGCACGAGCATATCCGCCGCCGCGACGGTCTTGCCGTCTTCGTTGACGCGCATATAGAAGGACTTGATCTCCTTTGGATAATCCGTCACGAAGACGGGGCAATGACAGATCTGCTCGGTGAGATAACGCTCATGCTCGGGCTGCAGATCGCAGCCCCAGAAGACCTTGTATTCGAACGCATCGTTGTGCTGCATGAGCTGCTCCACGGCGTCTGTATAGCTCAGACGGACAAAATCGGATCGCACGAGCGTATTGAGCTTTTCGAGCAGCTCCTTGTCATAAAAGGAACTGAAAAAGCTGAGCTCCTGCGGGCAGGTCTCGAGCAGATACCCGACGACATATTTCACCATCGCCTCGGCATTGTCCATGTAATCCGAGAGGTCGCTGAACGCCATTTCCGGCTCGATCATCCAGAACTCCGCCGCGTGCCGCGGCGTGTTGGAGCGCTCCGCGCGGAAGGTCGGGCCAAAGGTGTAGATGTTGCCGAACGCCTGTGCGAGCGTCTCCCCTTCGAGCTGGCCGGACACAGTGAGGTTTGTCTCGCGGCCGAAAAAATCCTTTTTATAATCGATCTGCCCATCCTCGGTCAGCGGCGGGTTTTTGGGATCGAGCGTCGTCACGCGGAACATTTCGCCCGCGCCCTCACAGTCGCTGCCGGTGATGAGCGGCGTGTGCACATATACAAAGCCGTTGTCGTGATAAAATTTATGGATAGCGAACGCCGCCTCGCTGCGGATGCGGAACACGGCGCTGAAGGTGTTCGTGCGCACGCGCAGATGCGGGATGGTGCGCAGAAACTCGAGGGAATGCCGCTTTTTCTGCAGCGGGTAATCGTTCGGGCAGCTGCCCTCCACGTCCAGCGTCTGCGCGTTTACCTCCAGCGGCTGCTTCGCGTCCGGTGTCAGTACGACACATCCGCGCACAACGACGGCGCTCCCCACGGCGATATTCGCGATCTCTTTGAAATTGTCGAATTTTTCCGCCTCGACAATGACCTGCAGGTTCTGAAAGCAGCTCCCGTCGTTGATTTCGATAAATCCGAAGTTTTTGCTCTCCCTGGAGGTCCTGACCCATCCGCATACGGTGACGGATGCGCCGTCGGTCGGCTGCTGTGCAAAAAGAGATCTGATTACCGTTCGTTCCATAAAGCACCTTCAAAAAAATTATTAATTTATTATAATACAAATACCGAAGCGGAACAAGCGATTTTGCGCCAGTTTTTCTATTGACTTGCGGGTTGTTTTCATTTATTATATATAAGCGGCTTTCGAGCCGGAAACAGAACAGAGGGAACCACGACCGCAATGGAGATGTCGCCTAGCTTGGTCGAGGGCGCACGATTGGAAATCGTGTAGGCGTCAAAAGCGCCTCGAGAGTTCGAATCTCTCCATCTCCGCCATATAAGAACGCCGGTTTTGATACGATGAGTTGAAAAATCAGCGTTCTTGTTTTATATTTCAAGTTGAATCGCAAACGGAGGTTATTTATATTATCTTCACTGTTGAGCAGATAATAAATGCAAATAAAACTTTGCAAAACTTATTGACAAGTAAACTTTGCAATGCTATAATCGTGATAAGAAAACTTTGCAAGGAGATGTTGTCGTGAATAAAGAAGAAATATTAGAGAAGAGCCGCAAGGAAAACAAGAATAAGGACATGGCAGAAATTGAAGCAATAAAACGTGCAAGCCGAATAGCGGCAATAACAGGTGCGGTTTTGTGTATGGTTATTTCTGTTTTAGACTGGAACATAACAAAAACAATTAACTGGGCTTGCTGGACGGTAGACTTTGGAATGATGAGCGTTTTAAACGCCTGGCAGTACTTTAAGCTTAGATACAAGAAAAACCTTGTTCTCGCAACTATTTCCATTTTGCTTTTGGCTTTATTCGGTTACGGCTACATTTTTGAACTAATGAGTGCTGTGAGATGAACGACGAATTGATTCTAAAAAACAGCTTGAAGGAAGCGAGGGCGCAGAGAAAGCTTTCTCAGACTCAGCTGGCTGAAATGGTTGGCGTTTCCCGCAACACGATAAGCTCCATTGAAACCGGGCAATTTAATCCAACCGCAAAATTAGCACTTGTTCTCTGTATTGCATTGGATAAACAATTTGAAGAACTGTTTTATTTTTAGTAAGGTTATGAGCATAACCTGTATCGATTTTGTCGATGGTCGAGCACGAAATCAGAGGGGTGTGCACAAAGCACACGGAACAAATGGGAACAAGTCTGCCAGGTGCATTTTGTATCAAATTCGTGCCCTTCTTCACGAATTGACCGAAGCATTGATACAATGCTTCGGTCAATTCTTTTATTTTTCCTATTCAGAAAGCCTGCAATACAAGGCGTTCACCCTATAGAGGTATTCAAAACGCTTTGTATTGCGGGCTTTTTTGCATTCACCCTAGTTACAGCATACGCGAGCAGATAGTATCCTCCGTCGCAAAAAATCCCGCCTATGCTCTGGGCACCGTCCTCATGATTGCCGGTATCCTGATCCTCATCGCGGGTGTGGTGCTCGCGATCCGGCTGAAAAAGAAAAGCAGCGCCAAATGACCGAGATCGGTCCCGGATATCGTTCCTTGCAAATAAAGACAGACAAAGAGGACGGACGCTTAACGCGTCCGTCCTTTTATGCCGCTCCGTCGGCTCAATAGATATTCCCGTTTTCCCTGTAGCTGCGCCAGACATTCTCAAAGAAGTCGTCGTCCTGCGGCATGGGGCGCACGTCGCGCCATAAGAAATCACACGCGCCTTCTTTGTACGCGACCTCCTGCACCTTGTCCGCGCGGCCGCCGTCGTCGAGCGTGAAGCGGAACATCTCCGGCAGCGACGTGTAGGGAAGCTTGCCGTCCTTATCCGAATACAGCGCGCTGCCGCGGCTCTTTCCGCCCTTTTCGGCGTAATCGATCATCGCGCTGAGATAGACGTACTGGCACACGAGCGTATCGTGCAGCCGATACATACGGCCGATGTCGGAGGGCTTCGCCGTTTTTACCATCATCGAAAAATCGCGGAGCTCCCGCCTGATCTCATCGAGCGCCGCACGGATGCCCGCGCCGTCGCGCATCGCCGCGCCGACCCGGCTCATGCGCGCGGCGGCTTCGTCAAACAGGCGCTGCACGTTGCTCTCGCCGCCCGCAGTTTTCCCGACGAGCGCCATGCTCTCCCCCATCGCATCAGCACACGCTGAGAGAAATTCCGCTTCCTTCGGCGGGACCTGCGTGCGCTTTGCCGCGATATACTGCGCCGCGCGCGTGGAGCCGACCTGGCCCGCGTTGAGCGCGCTTCCGCCCGGCCGATATACGCCGTGGCTCGCGCTCACCTCGCCCGCCGCGAAAAAGCCCTCGATGTTTGTCTGCCACCAGCAGTCGATGGCGACGCCGCCGTTGTTGTGCTGCGCGCACAGCGCGATCTCTAGCGGCTCCTTTTGAATGTCGACGCCCTTGTCCATGTAGAAGCTGACCGCCGGCGCGTTCATGTGCAGCAGCCGCTCGACGGGGGTGCCGAAGCAGGCGCCCGCTTTTTCAAGATAAGCGCGCGCTTCCTCTGAAAGCGACGCATAGTCGATGTCCTCTCTGCGCGGGTTGCTTCGGAAATCCAGAAAGACACGGCGGCCTTTGATGCAGCTTTCGATGTAGACGAGAATATCAATGATGGAGCTGCCTCCGTCCACCTTGCGCACATCAAACGGCCACTGGTAGCCCTTCAGGAATACCTTGGAGAGCATCTCGCCCTTATCGGTGAAAAAGTCAAACAGAAATTCCCGTTCGTCACCGCCGTCCTTGTCGGTCGAAATAAAGCGCGGCAGCACCTGCATATACGTGCCGCTGACATTCCAGCGCGGACGCACGGACGCGAGTCCGTACTGCCACTCGGTCAGATTCTTGCCCCGCACGCCCGCTTCAAACGCGACGCCCGTCGCGCCGTAATGCCCCAGCGGATAAACGCTGTCGGCATATATGCCCGCGGGGCCGCCCGTCGCGAAAACGATGTTCGTGCAGCTGAACGCGACGAAACGGTCGTCGTCGCTTTGCGCGTCGAGATTCAAGCACAGCACGCCCGCGAGCTTTTCGTCCTTCGATACGATGCGGATGACCTGCAGCTTGTCAAAAATCGGTATGCCCTTTTCTTTTACGGAGCGCTCGAGGCACTCCGTCATCATCTTTGAGGTGTACGGACCGACGCTTGTCGCGCGGCGGTTGGGATCGTGGTCGGTCTTGTAGCCGATGTACTCGCCATAGCGGTTCTTCGGGAACGGGACGCCCAGCTCGCACAAGCGCAAAAAGCCCTGCGCGGACAGCGCCGCCTCGCACAGCGCGATGTCGCCGTCCACGCACTGTCCCACAAAGA
>JAYFQJ010000041.1:0-12709 GCA_034927165.1 Oscillospiraceae bacterium | reverse complement strand
AACGCTCAAAATGGTGACCCTTGCGCACGGCGAATACTACATGCTTGGTGCCTATTTTCTTTGGATGCTATTGACGGTCGGAAATATGCCCTTGATCCCGGCCATACTTATAAGCGTCATAGGGGTTGTGTTTTTTTCTGCGATTGTCCAGATCACGACGATTCAGCCGCTGATTCGAAAGCCCGGATGGAATATGAGCCCGTGGATTCTGACGCTCGGTCTTCAAATTTTACTTCAGAATCTTGCTCTTATGATCTGGGGTGAGCTTTACCGCAATGTTCCGTATTTTTGGAACACTGTTTTCAAGCCGCTTGATTTGTTTACAATTTCCGGTCAGCGCATAATCATTCTGGTTTCAACGCTTGCGGTTATTTCCGCACTCATGCTGATGATAAAGAAAACAAAGCTCGGACGGGCAATTATTGCCACTTCGCAAGACGGCGAGTACGCCATGATGATGGGTATCAACACAAAAAGGATCTATTTTATCACCTACATTATCAGCGCGAGTCTTGCTGCCGTCGCAGGCATTTTGCTTTGCCCTGTCTATTCTGTCAATCCGTGGATGGGATCAACGGTACAGACAAAAGGTCTGGTTGTATGCATTTTGGGCGGCCTTGGGAGCGTAGAAGGCGCGATCATCGCCGGCATTCTGATGGGTATCATTGAGAGCATGGCGGTGAGCGTTATCGGCTCAGAGTGGAGAGATGTCGTAGCCTATCTGTTTTTGCTGATTATTTTGTATGTAAAACCGTCCGGACTGTTCGGCAGAAAGAAGGAGGTGTAGGTTATGAAGAAAATTAGCGCGTTGATGTTGAACAAGCGCCGAGTGATTGCCCTGATATCCGCGGTGCTTTCCTTCACGGCTTTGGCCGTAATGCCTTTTTTCGCAACCAAGATCTATTACATACACGTCTTGATCATGTGCATGATTTATGCTTGCATTACCAGCGTGTGGAACTTAATTGCGGGGTATGCAGGCGTGTTCAGTTTTGGCTTTCAAGCCCTATTCGGTACAGGCGCGTACGTATCGGCTTTGCTGTCTATATATTTCGGATGGTCTCCCTGGTTCACGATGTGGATCGGCGCTTTTTCCGCGATGTGCGTGGGTTCTGTTGTTGCCATTCCCAGCCTTAAGTTGAAAGCGTTGCCCTATATTTGCATAGCGACCATGTGTATGGGTGAAATCATCCGCATAATCGCTTCGAATTTGACGGATATAACGCGAGGCGAACTGGGATTGTCGCAGATACCAAAATTATTTACCGAGAACATTAAAATTAACAGCTATTACCTAATTCTTGCAATGCTGGTTGCAACGCTGCTGCTCGTCACTAAAATTGTAAATTCCCCTATGGGGATGTCCCTCAAAGCTATGAAGGATTCACAGGAAGCATCCGAAAGCCTTGGGATTAATATCGCGGGAACCAAGATCCGCATTTATATGATTGGCGCTTTTGTGGCGGGTGCAGTAGGTGCCTTCTATGCACACTATATGAATATCCTTACGCCGACCTCTGTGCTTGGCACGTCGCTGATGACGCAGTATGTTGCGATGAGCCTCATTGGTGGCATGGGGACGATCGTGGGACCGCTGTTCGGATCATTCTTAATTACGATTAGCCTTGAACTGCTGCGCGGCCTCGATGACTACAGGCTTATCATTTATGCGCTATTGATTATTGTCGCGATCATCTTTATGCGCAACGGAATATGGGGGACGCTTAAGGAATTTGTGCTTTCTCGTTGTGAGGAATACCGCAGAGACTGCGAGCAAAAGGCCAAGGAAAAGTAGAAATGTGTTTGTAATGCGGATGATTATCTGCTGCAAAATAATAAAATGGAGGAACTAACATGAAGAAAATCGTATCACTTATTCTGGTTGCGCTTTTGATGCTGGGTGCGCTGACGGCGTGTGCTGCCAACGACAAAGCAACGGAAGGCAAGGTCATCAAACTGGGCGCAGTCCTTCCGCTGAGCGGCGCATCGGCTGAGAGCGGAAAAGCTTGTCAGCAAGGCCTTGAACTGGCGGTCGCGGAAATTAATGAGGCCGGTGGACTGACGCTTAACGGTGAAAAGTACCAGCTCGAACTTTATTGCGAAGATGATACGGGATCACCGGATCAGTCCGTGTCTGTCGCGACGAAACTCATTGAGATGGACGAAGTGTCCGTTGTCTATTGTTCTTGCTTGAGCTCCTGCGCACTTGCGATCATGGATATCTGTGACCAGTATCCCGATGTGCTGTTCACAACAATCGAGTGCACCAGCGACAATTTCAAGAAGATTATATCCGAGGACCCGGACAGGTACGCAAACTTCTATAAGCCCTATTACAACAGCTCGGACTACGGTGCCGCGTTTGGTGAGCTCGTGGCCGATCTCAGCGAGAAGGGAATAATTGATTTCAGCAATAAGACGGTTGCGTACATTGTTGAGGATACCGATGCGGGACGCAGCTGCGTCACCGCTTGTGAGGAAGCCCTGGATAAATTCTGCGGCGGTTCCACCACGGTTGCGACCGAAGTTATCACACAGGGCGCCACGGATTTTTATTCACAGATCAATAAGTTTAAAGCGCTTGACCCCGATGTTGTTATGACGTTCTTTGTTCCGCTCAACTCCGGCGTCGCATATATTAAACAGGTCGATGAGATCGGCGCCGATTGGGTGGATGTCGCGTTTGTTTATCCTCTTAAGGCGGGCTTTGTGGAGCAGACGGGAACTGCCTGCGAGGGACTGTTCTGGCTGCCGATGCAAGTTGACTTCTGGAACAATGCGGATTGTGCCGCTTTCGCGGAAAAAGTCTATGCGATGTTCCCCGATGCGGGGCTGAATGCCATGCATCTTAGCTCCTATCTCGGCGTATATATGATAGTTGAAGCCATTGAGACAGCGGGCACGACCAGCGCACAGGAGGGTCTTGCGAACGCCTATGCGACCATGGAATTCAAGACGATTAATGGCACCTACGTATTTAACGACGACCATACTGCTATTGCAGGCCCCGATAACCTGGTAATCAGCGCCGCGCAGGTTCAAGGCGGAAAATATTATGTTGTCTGGCCTGAAAACATCGCTTATGCGGATGCTGTTCCCCAGAACTGATCAATACTTACAGACCCGTTCTTTCAGAGCGGGTCTGTTTCTTATTTCTACGCAGCAGCTGTGGGCGACCGAGGCTGAGTTTTATAGGGAACTAAGCATAGGAAAGTCTTGCCCCAGTGCCATTGCCCACATACTCACAGTGGGTAGGAATGTAGGGCTGATACAACTGGAGTTGAGCTGCCTAACTAGGATAACGAAGGACGCATCATGATAAAGCTATGTGACGCAAAACATACAGTCAGGGTCATTGCCGGCGACGGAGTGGCACAGGGCATATTCCTTCCATTCGGCATCACGTATGATGATAAGGGCTCCGGGATAAGAGGTGGTGGTATTGGAAATACGGGAAAATAATCTTCCGAACCTGCTATCACCACAACAGATAAAGTCCTATCTTGGCTGTAGCAACAAAAAGGTGTATGATTTAATGAGTAGCAGAACCTTCCCTTCACTAAGAATAGGTAAAAGATATTACGTGATAGAATCTGATTTTATTGATTGGATTGGGAAGCAAACGAAGAAGGACAAGTCATACGCGGGCTCATAAGTGGTCTATAAGTGGTCTTGAAATGCAAGCGATAGTCAAAATGACGCGGTATAATAGCCTGTAACAAATTCATATAATAGAACTTTGACTCCGTCATTGCGCTGGTTCGAATCCAGCCGGCCCAGCCAAAAACGTCCCCGCGACTTTACGGCGCGGGGACGTTTTTTCAAAAAAAGAGGGGGGGACGTTGTGCCCCTTCCATGCGAATTTTTCTGTTTGCGCTCGGAAAATCTGCTGAACCCCTTACTGAAGAAAAGTGCCTGGTGCGACCAAGCCGCACGAGCGTGCAATGAACCGCGGCAACAGTATCGCCGCGGCAGCAGGGCGGCTTACTGCGCAGTACACAATCAAAAAAACCGCCCTTTCCGATCGTTTTTTCAAGCGACAACAGGGTTGTTCGCTTATTTTACTGCGAACCTTACTTGCGGACAGCGAGCTTTCCGAAATAAGTGGAGGTATTCAGCCCTTGAAAATTGAAAATGCGATAAGCGAACCGGCATAAAGCATGAAATTTAAAAATTGTAGTGCATTATTTTGACGAATGTGCTACCATTAATATAACCTAATGAGGAAGAAAGGTGACAATATGGGAAAATTTGTGGTGAATATGGTCAAGAGCGGAAGCTATCGTTTCTGCCTGAAGGCCGGAAATGGCGAGATTATCGCGGTGAGCGAGAATTACACGTCGCTGGATGCCTGCAAAAACGGAATGGAAAGCGTGCGCAAAAACTGCGGCGCGCACATTGAAGACCAGACTGTTGCCGGCTTCGAGGAACTCAAGCATCCGAAATACGAAATATATAAGGACAAAAAGGGAGAGTTCCGTTTCCGTCTCAAGGCGTCCAACGGGGAGATCATTCTCGCAAGCGAGGGCTATACCGCGAAGGCAAGCTGCAAAAACGGGATAGAATCGGTTGCGGAGAACGCTCCCAAGGCGGAATACATACAGAATAGCTGATTGGCTTCTCACAGCGACGGCATACGCGCCGCCGCTTTTTTCTGTGCCCGGCGCGCTTGTGAGAAATGTCGAATTTTTCGAAAAATCGTCCAATAACTTTTCATATCGAAACACTTAAGCTATAATATTAGTACTTCGTACCTCAAAAATACGGTTTTGGAGCTTGTGATGGATCTGTTTTCTGTGATCTCGCTTTGCGGCGGCCTCGCCTTTTTTCTGTACGGTATGCTTGTTATGTCCGGCGGCCTCGAAAAGATGGCCGGCGGTAAGCTGGAGGAAACGCTAAAAAAAATGACATCCAGTCCCACACGGGGATTTTTCCTCGGCGCGGGCATAACGATCGCGATCCAATCCTCTTCCGCGATGACGGTCATGCTCGTCGGCCTTGTCAACTCCGGCATCATGGAGCTTGGGCAGACGGTCGGCATCATCATGGGCTCCAATGTCGGTACGACGCTGACGGCGTGGGTGCTGAGCCTTGCGGGTATTGAAAGCAACAACTTTTTTCTCCGACTGCTGAAGCCGGAAGCGTTTGCACCTGTCTTTGCGCTGGTCGGCATACTGCTTCTGATGACGTCCAAGAACAACCGAAAAAAAGATATGGGGACGATCTTCCTCGGCTTCTCTATCCTCATGTTCGGTATGAGCCTCATGTCCTCCTCCGTCAGCCCGCTTGCGGATATGCCGGGCTTTACCGAGGTGCTTACCCTATTTAAAAATCCGTTGCTCGGCGTGCTTGTCGGCGCGGTATTCACAGGCCTCATCCAAAGCTCCGCCGCGTCCGTCGGCATCATGCAGGCGCTGTCGCTCACGGGAGGCGTCAGCTATGGTATGGCGCTGCCCATCATCATGGGTCAAAACATCGGGACGTGCGTGACGGCGCTGCTTTCGAGCATAGGCACGAACAAGAACGCGAAACGCGTCGCGGTCATCCACGTCTATTTCAATCTGATCGGCACGACGGCCGGCCTTCTCGTGTTGCTGCTCGCGCGGCGGCTCGGCGCGGCCGCCTTCCTCGACTCGACGGTGGGGCCGGTCGGAATAGCGATGCTGCACAGTGTATTCAATATTTTCTCCACGGCGATCCTGCTGCCGTTCGGCAAGCAACTTGTAAAGCTCGCGCAGCTGACCGTGCGCGACAAGGGCACAGTGACAAACTATGAATTTCTCGACGAGCGCTTGCTGAAAACACCCTTCACGGCGATCGCAAAGTGCGAGAGCTCCTCGATTGAGATGTCGAAGATCGCGCACAATTCCCTGACGCTCGCGATCGCCCAGCTGGACGAATACACCGAGATCAATTCTGAGATCATCAATGAGAACGAGGACACGATCGACCTTTATGAGGACAAGCTTGGCTCCTATCTTGTCAAGATCAGCGCGCACGACCTGACGGACGTGGAGAGCAAGCGTGTCGCGCTGCTGCTGCACTCCCTCGGCGATTTTGAGCGCGTGGGCGACCATGCGCTCAACATTCTCGACGCGGCGAAGGAGCTGCACGACAAAAAGATATTTTTCTCCGAGGAGGCGAGAGCGGATCTGAGCGTGATGACAAAGGCGGTGCTCGAGATATCCTACAACGCGATCAAGTCGTTCGAGAATGCCGACATAAACCTCGCAAAAACCGTCGAGCCGCTTGAACAGGTCATTGACGATCTGAAGGAGAGCGTGTTGGACCGCCATATTGCGCGCTTGCAGCAGGGCCAGTGCACGATCGAGCTCGGCTTTGTGCTCTCCGACCTCGTCACCAATCTCGAGCGCGTCTCCGACCATTGCTCAAACATCGCCGCGCGCGTCATCAAAACGGCGACGGAGAACTTTGAACTGCACGAGTACATCCACGACATGAAGGAGAAAGAGGCTCAACGCTACAACGACAAATATCGCGAGTACGCGGAGAAGTACAGCCTGACGGCTTGACGGAACCGATGTAAAGATAAACGGCTTGACAACCAAGCCGTTTTTTGTTATGCTGAATACACGTCAAGCCGTTCGGCTTTACAGAAAAGACGGGGGAGGGGTCGCCGCGTGCCGAAAAACCTGAAAATGGCGCCGCTCATCGAACTGTACGCCGGCGTCCTCACAGATAAGCAGCGCGAGGTTATCGAGCTGTATTATTTTGAAGACCTGTCGCTCGCGGAGATTGCGGAGCACAGCGGTATCACCCGGCAGGGCGTGCGCGACGCGATCAAGCGCGGCGAGACGATCATCACGGAGCTGGAGTCGCAGCTCGGCTTTTTAAAAAGGCAAAACGAGAGCGCACGCGCGTTTGAGGAGATCCGCGCACAGGCGAAGGAGATACTCCTGCTCAACGACAAGCTCAATTACTCCGACCGCATTGCGCTGGCGGCTGATAAGATCGTCGGCGTGGTCGACAGCATGGAATAGGTGCGGAAGTGGCATTTGACGGACTGACAAAAAAACTGAACGGCGTTTTTGCCAAGCTCCGCGCGCGCGGCAAGCTCAGTGAGAGCGATATAAAGGACGCGATGCGCGAGGTGCGTCTCGCGCTTCTGGAGGCGGACGTCAACTATAAGGTCGCGAAGGACTTCGTCGCGGCGGTATCGGAACGCGCGGTCGGCGAGGAGGTCATGAAGAGCCTTACGCCCGGTCAGCAGGTCGTGAAGATCGTCAACGAAGAACTGTCCAAGCTCATGGGCAGCGGCGCGCGGGGCGTCAAGCTCAATTCCAAGCTGCCGACGGTGCTGATGCTGTGCGGCTTGCAGGGCAGCGGCAAGACGACCCACAGCGCGAAGCTCGCAAAGCTCTTTAAAAAAGAGAATCACCGCCCGCTGCTCGTCGCGTGCGACGTGTATCGCCCGGCGGCGATCGACCAGCTGAAGATCGTCGGGGAAGCGGCGGGCGTCTCCGTCTTTGAGATGGGGCAGGAAGACCCCGTGAAGATCGCGAAAGCGGCGTATAATCACGCGCGCGACTATGGCAATGACATTGTGATCCTCGACACCGCGGGACGGCTGCACGTGGACGACGCACTCATGGACGAGCTGCGCCGCATCAAGGACAAGGTAAAGGTTGACGAGACGCTGCTCGTCGTCGACGCCATGACCGGACAGGACGCCGTCAACGTGGCGCAGAGTTTCAACGAGCGCATCGGCATCGACGGCGTTATCCTCACGAAGCTCGACGGCGATACGCGCGGCGGCGCGGCGCTGTCGGTCCTGAGCGTGACGGGCAAGCCCATAAAATTTGCGGGCATGGGCGAAAAGCTCGACGATATAGAGGTATTTCATCCCGAGCGCATGGCCTCGCGCATCCTCGGCATGGGCGATGTGCTGACCTTCATCGAGAAGGCGCAGGAAAATATCGACCTCCAAAAGGCCGCGGAGTCGGCGAAGCGGATGAAGAAATCCGGCTTCGACATGAACGATCTGCTCGACAACTTCCGTCAGATATCCAACATGGGCAATCTGCGTCAGATGATCGCGATGCTGCCCGGCGGCGCGGACATCCCGGAGGAGGCGATCGACGAGAAAGCCTTCCGCCGAACCGAGGCGATCATCTGCTCCATGACGCTCAAGGAGCGCACGAAGCCCTCGCTCATCGACGCTTCGCGAAAGCGGCGCATCGCCGCGGGCAGCGGCACAAAGGTCGAGGACGTAAATCGCCTGC
The DNA here is from genome assembly GCA_034927165.1 of Oscillospiraceae bacterium. GTDB lineage: Bacteria > Bacillota > Clostridia > Oscillospirales > Ruminococcaceae > JAYFNU01. The sequence continues at coordinate 4,466 of JAYFQJ010000041.1, read as the reverse complement.
TCAAGCAATTTGAACAGGCAAATAAAATGATGAAGCAGATGACCAAAAAAGGCAAGCGCAAGCCGTCGCCGTTCGGCCGCGGCTTTGGATTTTGATCGATTGGCACCGATTCGTCGGACAATATAAAATTTATTTTTCTATTCTGAAAGGATAAAACATCATGGCAGTAAAGATCAGACTGCGCCGTCTCGGCGCAAAGAAGGCACCCTTCTACAGAATTGTCGTCGCCGACAGCCGTTTTCCGCGCGACGGACGTTTTATCGAGGAGATCGGCTATTATGATCCCACCAAGGAGCCGACCGTCGTCAAGATCGACGCCGACAAAGCAAAGTACTGGCTCAATGCCGGCGCGCAGCCGACGGACACAGTCAAATCTATCTTCAAGAAGAACGATATTATAAAATAAGCAGGGAGGACGCAAGATGCAGGAGCTTCTTACCGCCATTGCCCGCGGCCTTGTGGAAGACAAGGACGCCGTCAAGGTAACGGTGGACGAACCGAACGAAGAGGGCGTCATCGTGTACCACCTTTCCGTCGCGGAGCAGGACATGGGGCGTGTGATCGGCAAGCAGGGCCGCATCGCGAAGTCCATCCGGATCGTGATGCGCGCGGCTGCCGTTCGCGCGGGAGAAAAGATCCAGGTCGAAATAGACTGATCACAGCGGGCGGGGGTTTCCTCCGCCCGTATTGTTGCGGAGAATAGTATGAAACAATATCTGGAAGCGGGGCGCGTCGTCGCGACGCACGGCGTGCGCGGGGAAGTGCGCGTGCAGCCGTGGAGCGATACGCCGGCCGACTTGTGCGGTCTGAAGTCGCTGTACCTCGACGACGGCGGCGCGCGCAGACTCGAGGTCCTCTCGCTGCGGCCGCAGCAGACGATGCTTCTCGCCGCGTTTCGCGGCTGCGATACGATCGAGTCGGTGCGCCCGCTCATCAACAAGATCCTTTACCTCGACCGCGCAGAGCTGCAGCTGCCCGCGGACGCTTTTTTTATCGCGGATCTGCTCGGCTGCGCCGTCGTCGACGCCGACACGGGGGAGCGCTACGGCGAGCTTGTCGATGTTGCAAATTACGGCGCCAACGACGTTTATACGGTGCGCCTTTCGACGGGGGAGGAGCGGCTGCTTCCTGCGGTGCCGGACATTGTCGTGCTGCGCGACCCGGCGGCGGGGATCATCAAAATTCGCCCGATCAGGGGGCTCATGCGCGATGAGGATTGATATTCTGACGCTGTTCCCCGACATGATGTACGGCTATCTCAACGAGAGCATCATCGGCCGCGCGCGCCGCGCAGGCAAGATCGAAATAGAGTGCCACAACATCCGCGATTACACGCTCAACAAGCAAAAGCAGGTGGACGACGCGCCCTACGGCGGCGGCGAGGGGATGATCATGAACGCCCAGCCCATCTACGACTGCTTCTTGGCGGTGTGTGAGCTGACAAAGACGCGCCCTCATTTCGTCTATATGACCCCGCAGGGCAGGCCGTTGACGCAGCAGCGCGTCCGGGAGCTTGCGCAGCTTCCGAACCTCGCGATCCTGTGCGGCCATTATGAGGGCGTGGACGAGCGCGTCATAGAGGAGGCGGTAGACGAGGAGATATCCGTCGGCGACTTCGTCGTCACGGGCGGAGAACTGCCGGCGCTCATGCTGTCCGATGCGATCGCGCGTATGTGTGACGGCGTGCTCTCGAGCGCCGAGGGCTATGAAAGAGAAAGCCATTACGACGGGCTGCTCGAGTATCCGCAGTACACCCGTCCGGAGGTATGGCGGGAACGCGTCGTTCCCGAGATCCTGCGCTCGGGACACCACGCAAATATCGAAAAGTGGAAGCAGGAGCAGTCGGCGCTGCGCACGCAGTGCAGGCGCCCGGATATGTGGGAGCGCTATCTGGAGGCGCATCCGCCGGAAGAAAAGCCCAAAAAACGCAAAAAAAATGTGTAACACGCAATACATTGTTGAAAATTGGTGTACAAACTGCACAAACCCCTCAAAACGTCGCTTTGATTATATGGAGAACAAGCAGAATTTAGCGACCGCGGCGCATTTTGTTTGACCCATCGGCGAAAATTATTATATAATAAGTTGCAAAGATACAGAGTAACGGCTATATTCTGACGTGGAGAGTGTGAAAAAATGTACGTAAAAGATGTTACGGTAGAAAATCAGGTGGGGCTGCACGCGCGCCCGGCAACCTTTTTTATTCAGAAAGCCAACGAGTATAAGGCCTCCATCTGGGTCGAAAAGGAGGAACGCAGAGTCAACGCGAAGAGTCTGCTTGGCGTTTTGTCCCTCGGAATTGTCGGCGGCACCGCCATTCGCATCATTGCGGACGGCTCGGATGAACAGCAGGCGGTCGACGGGCTTGTCAAGCTCATCAATTCCGGCTTCAACGAGTAAACCGGCAACCCAGCGCCGACGTCATGGCGGCGCTTTTATTTTTCCCGCGGAGGTGGCTGATGACAATCGAAGAGCTGCGCGCTAAGGCGGCCGCGCTGGACCTTCTGCCCGGCTGTTATATTATGCGGGACAAAAAGCACGGGATCATCTATATCGGTAAAGCAAAGCGGCTGCGCAGCCGCGTGAGCAGTTATTTTCGCGAGGGCGCGGAGCACACGCCGAAGGTCGCCAAGATGGTGTCGAACGTCGATGATTTTGATATCATCATCACCGACAGCGAATACGAGGCGCTGGTGCTCGAGTGCTCGCTCATCAAGCAGCATATGCCGAAGTATAACATCCAGCTCAAGGACGACAATGGATTCTGTTATATCCGCATCAGTGGCGAGCGCTATGCGCGCATCACCGCGGAGCTGCAAAAAAAGGAGGACGGCGCGCGCTATCTCGGACCGTATTACAGTTTTTTTGCGCTCAAACGCATGGTGGAGACGGCGAACACGGCCTTCGGCCTGCCGACGTGTACGCGCCGTTTTCCGCAGGACTTCGGGAAGGAGCGCCCCTGCCTGAACGCGCATATCGGCCGCTGTGCCGCGGTCTGTACGGGGCGCGTCAGCGAGGCGGATTACAACACCGCTGTGCATAACGCCGTCACGTTGCTGACAAAGGGTACAAAAGCGATCCTCGCGCAGCTGACCCAGGATATGCAGCGCGCGAGCGACGCGCTGGAGTTTGAGCGCGCGGCGCGGCTGCGGGACAGCATCAGCGCGATCAAAAAGCAGGACAACGGGCAAAAGATCATCAAGGCCAACGCCGACGCGGACATGGACGTCTTCGCTTTCGCAGGCGACAACCGAAACGTCTGCGCCGCCGTGCTCAAGTTCAGAGACGGGCGGCTGTGCGACAAGGACGAACGCGTGTTGTACGGGGAGACGGACATCGACGGCGTGCGGGACGAGTTTGTCTCGCACTACTATATCAGCGGCAGCGCGGATGTGCCGCGCTGCATTTTGTGCGACAGTCCGTTCGAGTCGATGGAAGACCTCGCGCGGATGCTCGGAGACCAGCAGGGCCGCGCTGTCCGCGTGGGCGTTCCCGTGCGGGGGGATAACCATGCGCTCGTTGCGATGGCGTACAACAACGCCGCCGACCGGCTCAAGCGCATTGCGGGTCGCCGCAGCAAGGATGAGGCGGCGCTCGCGGAGCTCGCAAATCTGCTGGGACTGCCGCAGCCGCCCCGCCGGATCGAGGCGTTTGACATCTCAAATTACGGCGACGAGGCGGTCGCGGGCATGGTCGTTTTCGCGGACGGCGCACCGAAAAAAGCGGATTACCGCCGCTTTATCATCTATTCCGTCAACGGCGTCGACGATTATGCCAGTATGCAGGAGGCACTGTCCCGCCGCGCACGGCGCTACGAAACGCGCAGCGCCGGCTTTCACAACAAGCCGGACGTGCTGCTCATCGACGGCGGCCGCGGCCACCTTGCGGCGGCGCTCGATGTACTTAAGGACACGGAGCTTTGCGACGTGCCGACGTTCGGCATGGTGAAGGACGACAAACACCGCACCCGCGGCATCGTCGCGCGGGACGGAGAACTGAGCGTCGCGATGCATAAATCGGCCTTCGCGCTCATCACAAGGATACAGGACGAGACCCATCGATTTACCGTCGACTACCAGCGCAAGCGTCACAGCAAGCTGTCGATGCGCTCGTCGCTCATGCAGATCGAGGGCATCGGCGAGACGCGCGCCAAGCTGCTGCTGCAGCATTTCGGCACGCTCGAGGCGCTGCGCGCCGCGACGCCGGCGCAGCTCGCGCAGGTAAAAGGCATGACGGAAAGAGCAGCGCAGGCTGTATTTGACGCGCTGCACACTTGACAAGCGCGCGCGAGTATTCGATAATAACGGTACGGCGCGGCTGAAGCCGCGCGATGAACGGAGTGGATATGAGAGTCATTACCGGCGCGGCGCGGGGCAAGCCGCTCGAAACGCTCGCGGGAGACGAGGTCGTTCGCCCGACGGCGGAGCGCGTAAAGGAGGGCCTCTTTTCCGCTGTGCAGTTTTATG
>JAYFQJ010000114.1:0-5389 GCA_034927165.1 Oscillospiraceae bacterium | reverse complement strand
GCAAGCGGAAGGGGCCTCTTTTACAAATCGAAATCGACGATGCCGCCGAGCTCTATATACAGCGGTGAGAAGTGATCGGTGATGATGCGTGAAACGGACGCGCGGAAGGCCTCCCCGGCACAGGGAACCTTTTTGATGGACATGAGCGCCGTGGTGCCGACGCCGAATTCGCTGCTGATGATGAGCGAGCCGCCGTGCGTATCACAGAAAAGAGAGGCGACGGTGAGCCCCAGACCGATCCCGGGCCGCACGCCGCCGTCGTCCGCCGGCTCACAGGAAAAATACGCGTCGCAGACGCTCGAGAGATTCTCCACGCGGATGCCCGCGCCGCGGTCGCGCACCTTCACCGTCACGAACGCGTCGGAATCCGCGACCGTCACCTCGATGCGATTCCCGTCGCGCGTGTAGATCAGCGCGTTGAGCAGCAGATTGAGCAGCGCGCGGGTGAACAGCTCGGTGTCGATCATTGTCTCAACGGGATGATCGGGCAGCACGGTTTGGATTTTGATCTCCGACGGCTGCACGTCCGCCGCCGAGCGGCACAGCGTTTTTGTCAGCGCAGCGACGTCGCAGCGCTCCTTGCGCAGCTCCAGCACGCCGGCAGAATACTGCGACAGCAGCGTCACATTGCGCACACTGCGCAGCATGCGGTAATTGCTGCGGCGCAGCTTGCCGAACAGCCGCTCCGCTTCCGGATCGTCGCTGTCAAACAGGCTCTGGATGGCCGCGCCCGCGAGACTGATCTCATTGATGCTCTCGCGTACCGACGCGGACAGCCCCATCGCGCCGTCGGTGATCATGCCGCGCTGCTTGGCCGAATAGAAGATATCCTTGCAGAAAAGAGCGAGATAGTACTCCCCGCAGCGCGCGAAGGTGACGCCCCCCCCGCAGGCAGGAAAGGGCGACATTCGGCAATGGATGATGCCGTTCACCTGCAGACGCCGCTGGATCTCCGTGAGCGCCAGCGAACTCAAAACGCCGTTTTTCGTGTCCGCGTATGAAGCGAACGCTTCGCGCGCATAATGATTCTGCCAGCACATCGAGAAGTTCCGATCGTAAACGATCGCTGAAAATTCACTGTTTTCATAGATAAGCTTCAACTGCTCGAGAATGCAATCCACCCACCCTCTTGAATCATGGCTCATTATAGCATATATTTTTATGTGTGGATACCGCCTTTTATGCGGGTCGGAAATTAATTTTTGAGCAGTTTTCAGGATGCTTTTTTCCCTTCCGGCGTCCGTCGGATCGGGCAAAAATTACACATTGTATTTCGTTTCGACACCTTTCCCGAAAAGGTCCTCCGATCCGCAGCGGCGGCGCCTGTTGAAAACTCGGTTGAAACTGTTAAAACGCACAAAGATATCAAGCCAAGGCGGGATTAATTCTCGATTTTATTTTCCAATATAACCAAATTTTACAGGAGACCCGGAGCGCCCGCGGCCGCCGGGAGATGAAAAAATGCAGTTTATACAGGACGTTGATTCGGCGCGGTACGACGCATTTGTGCGGCGGCATCCGCAAAAATCCCATTTTATGCAGTCGCGCGCGTGGGGAGAGTTTTGCAGCGCGGAAAAAGGGCTGACGCCCTTTTATGTCGGCCTTGCGGCCGACGACGGCGGCCTCGCCGCCGCCGCGCTGCTGCTCGAGCGCAGGCCGCCGCTGTTTCCGCCGGATTTGTACGCCCCGCGCGGCTACGTCGTCGACTTCGCCGACGCGCCGCTGCTCGAGGAATTCACGAAGCAGATCCGCGCGTTTGCAAAGCGCCGCGGCGCGATGTTCGTCAAGATCGACCCCGACGTCGAGCGCCGGGCCATCGACGCGCACGGGCGGCCGGTCGAGGGCGGCTTTGACAACGGGGCGATCGTAGAGCACCTGAAGGCGCTCGGCTACCGCCACCATGGCTGGAACATGGGCTTTGAGGGCAGCCAGCCGCGCTTCACCTTCCGCATCGATCTCACGCGCGACGAAAAGGCCATCGAGAAGGGCATCGTCGGTAACGTCATGAAAAACGTGCGCAAGTCGCACAACTATGCGACGTCGGTCGTCCACGGCACGCGCGCCGACGTGCCGACGCTCCATCGTCTCATCGGCGTCACGAGCGAGCGCGACGCCTTCGTCGGCTACGACGAGAGTTATTATCAGAATTTCTTCGATATTTTGTCAAAGCACGATATGGCGACGCTGTATCTCGGCAGGGTCGACCCCGCCGCCACGGTGGTGATGCTCAAAAATGAACTCGCGGCGCTGCTCGAAAAGCGCCCGTCCATCACGCGGGAGGGCCCGCGCAACGAGTCGCTGCTCAGTGAGGCGCGGCTGCAGCGGGAGATCGCGCAGTTTGAGGACTACGCCGCGCGCTGCCCGGACGGCGCGACCGTCAGCGCCCACCTTGTTGTGCGCTACGGCGACAAGGCGTGGGCGGTGCACGCGGGCAGCGACAAGCTGATGAGCGAGACGTTCATCAACAACCGCGTCTACTACGAAAAGCTCATGGAGGCGAAGGCGTCGGGCGCAAGGCTGCTCGATCAGTTCGGCACCGTCGGCGACCCGGACGACAGCCCGCTCAGGAGCCTGCACGAGTTCAAAAAGCAATTCGGAGGACGGTACGTCGAATTTATCGGCGAGTTCGATCTGGTGCTGCGCCCGTTTTGGTATTTTTTATACGAAAAAATACTTCCCGTATACAGAAACATTCGCATCGACTGGAAGCTGCGCGCAAAGACGCGCGCAAAAGACAAGGAGTAGAGCATTTGGAAAAAAAGACCTTTACCACGCTCGGCCTCGCGCTGTGTGCGATGGCGGCGTCGGTGACAGCCGCACAGACGCTGCTGGCGGCGCTCGTGCGGGCTGTTCGTCCGCTGTGGGCGGCGCAGCCGTGGTTTTTGCTCGCGTTGGTCCCGGTTTTTTATTTTCTCGGCGCGCCGCTGTTTTACCTGCTTGTGCGGCGGCTGCCGCGCGAGACGCGGACGGAAAAGCGGCCGCTTTCGTTTTGGCACTTTGCCGGTGTTTTTTGTCTCGCGATGGCGCTCGTCTACATAGGCAGCTGGGTCGGCCTGCTCGTGACGTCGATGCTCGCGCCGCTGTTCGGCGGCAGCACCCTCAACCCCGTCGCCGACATCATCTCCGGCAACAGCCTGTGGCTGATCGTTCTCATCGTCGGGATCCTGTCGCCGCTCGCCGAGGAGCTTGTTTTCCGCAAGCTGCTGCTCGACCGGCTGCGCCCGTTCGGCGATAGGGTCGCAATTTTGTACAGCGCGCTCGCCTTCGCGCTGTATCACATGAATTTTTCGCAGTTTTTTTACGCGTTTTTAGTGGGCTGCCTGCTCGCTTACGTCGCGCTGCGGACAAACAGCTTTTTCTTCCCCGCAGCGCTGCACAGTCTCGTCAATCTGGTCGGCTCGGTGCTGATGCCGCTGCTGCTCGGGGACGCGACCAACGCGGATCTCACCGATCCGACTGCGCTGCTGACGCCGCAGCTGCTCGCGGCTGTGCTGCTGCTCACGGTATTCTTTGTCGGCGCCCTCGCCGACATTCTCGCGAACCGGCGGCGCTTTGCGCTGCAGCCCGCGCGCTGGCGCTTTTCGGTGCCGGTCGACGGCCGCCTGATCCTTTTGAACGCCGGTTCGCTGCTCTATATCGCGGGCTGTCTTGTCTTTTTCTTTTTCTCGCTGGCGGTCTGACGACGATCGCTCCCATAGTTAATTTTTTAACGATAACCACTTGTAATCGCACGTCTGTTTTGCTACAATATATAAGTAATAATTTGGGATAAAGGGGATTATCAACATGATCAAAATTGGTATCAACGGCTTTGGCCGCATCGGCCGTCTTGTGTTCCGCGCCGCAGTTCTTCGCCCCGACGTTTTTGACGTCGTCGCGATCAACGATCCGTTCATGGACAGCGCCGAGTACATGGCGTACATGACCAAATACGACACTGTCCACGGCATTTTCAACGTCGACATCAAGGCCGACGGCGCCGATCTGACCGTCAACGGCGACGCCTGCAAGGTTTACAAGGAGATGGATCCCGCGAACATTCCGTGGGGCAAGGTCGGCGCCGAGTACGTCGTCGAGTCCACCGGCGTCTTCACCACCACCGAGAAGTGTGAAGCGCACCTCAAGGGCGGCGCAAAGAAGGTCATCATCTCCGCGCCGGCGAAGGATGACACCCAGATGTTCGTCTGCGGCGTCAACCTCGAGGTCTACAACAAGAACATGAACGTCGTTTCCAACGCCTCCTGCACGACCAACTGCCTCGCGCCGCTCGCCAAGGTCATCAACGACGAATTCGGCATCGAGGAAGGCCTTATGACCACCGTTCACTCCACCACCGGCACCCAGAAGACCGTCGACAGCGCCTCCAAGAAGGATTGGCGCGGCGGCCGTGCGGCGGCGGGCAACATCATCCCGAGCTCCACGGGCGCGGCGAAGGCCGTCGGCAAGGTCATCCCGTCCCTCAACGGCAAGCTGACTGGTATGTCCATGCGCGTTCCCACACTGGACGTCTCTGTTGTTGACCTGACCGTCAACCTCAAGAAGCCGACCACCTATGACGCCATCTGCGCGGCCATGAAAAAGGCCAGCGAGAGCAAGGAATACAAGGGCATCATCGGCTACACCGAGGACGCCGTCGTTTCCTCCGACTTCATCGGCGATCCCCGCACGTCCATCTTCGACGCGAAGGCCGGCATCATGCTGACCGACAAGTTCGTCAAGCTGGTTGCGTGGTACGACAACGAGTGGGGCTACAGCAACAAGCTGCTCAACCTCATCGAGCATATGTACAAGGTCGACAACGAATAATTTCAACAAAGAAGCCCCGCCGTATGGCGGGGCTTCTTTTGTGTCCCGTCCGTTCTTTGTTTGGAAGAAGAGGAAGGCGCTCACAATAGTATTACTGTATATTATTATGTATTATTTGTCAATATTCAACACGAGGATATGCTATTTTAGAGGCACGAGGTGCCGCTATGAAACCGTTGAAGATAAGAGTCAGCCTTACACTGGACGAGGACGTCGCGCAGGGCGTGCGCGCGCTCGCGGAAATGGATGATCGCTCTTATTCGCAGTATATCAATCTGCTGCTGCGGGAGCATTTGAATCAGCAGGAGAAAAAAGAGGAAAAATAGTGCGTGGTTGTGCCATGCCCAGCCAAACGGACACAAAGTAACGGCGCTGCCGTTGGGAACGGCAGCGCCTTTCAGTATTCGGATGGACGGTTGGTCGTCCGCTTTTTTACCGGCCTTCAGCGGTCGTAGTGATGAATGCAGTCTTCTACGATGTCCCAGAACTTCTCCGCGTCCAGCTTGACGGACACCTTCACATTGTCGGGATGGCTCGTCAGATGGATGCAGTCGCAGTTGGTGCGGCCGTAGCTCGGGCCGTG
>JAYFQJ010000024.1:0-12906 GCA_034927165.1 Oscillospiraceae bacterium | reverse complement strand
AGTCTCCCCGGCGTTCGCCGATTCCATTCGCGGGATGGTAAGCCCCTACGGCAAGGGGGACGCGAGCGGCGCCATTGTCGACGTGCTGCGCCGCCGGCTGCCGACACTGTCGCCCAAAAAGGACTTTTACGATCTGGATTTTGAGGTGAAGGCATGAGGGGAATCGTCGTCGGTCTCGGCTCAATGGGCAAGCGCCGCATCCGTCTGATGCAGTCTTTCTTTAAGGATATGGAATTGTGCGGCGTCGACGCGAGCGACGCGCGCCGGGAGGAAGCGGCGTCGCTGTTCTCCATCCCGACCTACGACAGCGTCGAAGCGGCGATGGCTTTTTCGCCCGCCGTCGGCTTCGTCTGCACCGGGCCGCTTGCGCACGCGGGGATCATCCGCTCGCTGCTCGAGCGCGGGCTGCACGTTTTTACCGAGATCAACCTCGTGGCGGACGGCTACGCCGAAAACACGGCGCTCGCCGAGCAAAAGGGCCTCACGCTCTTTTTGTCCTCGACACAGCTGTACCGGCGAGAGACGCGCTACATTGAGGACACAGCGAAAAAGGCCGCCGGGCCGCTGACCTACCGCTACCGCGTCGGGCAGTATCTGCCCGACTGGCACCCGTGGGAAAATTATAAAAGCTTTTTCGTCGGCGACAGGAGAACGAACGGTTGCCGCGAAATATTCGCCATCGAGCTGCCCTGGCTCGTCAGCGCCTTCGGCGAGATCGTGCGGTTCGACGCGGTGCTGACAAAGCAGACCGCGCTGTACGCCGATTGTCACGACGGCGCGTTCGTCACGCTGACCCACGCCTCCGGCGCAGTCGGTCAGTTTGCCGCCGACGTCGTCGCGCGCCGCGCCATCCGCAGCTTTGAGCTGACGGGGGAGGACATCTTTCTCACCTGGGGCGGCACGCCCTCCAGCCTGTCGGTGCTCGACATGGAGACAAAAAAAGAGACCACGGTCGACGTTTACGGCGCGGTGCTGCACGACGACCGCTACGCCGCAAACATCGTAGAAAACGCTTATGTCGATGAGCTCGCCGCCTTTTTCGACACGCTTGCCGGAAAGACGGCACGGCGGCACAGCTTTGCGGACGACGCGGCGCTGCTGCGGGTCATCGACGGAATAGAGGATCAAAAAACTGTTGAATTATAAAAAGATTATACGAGGCGTATTATGAAGATCCTGTTTTGCGGGCTGGGGTCGATCGGCACTCGGCACATAAAGAATCTTTCGGCGGAGCTGCGGCGGCGCGGCGTCGATTTTCAAATCGACGCGCTGCGCAGCAGCGGCCGTCCGCTCGCGGACGGCGCCGCGCCGCTCGTCACGGACAGCTATGCGAGCTTCGACGCGCTGCCGGGCGATTACGACATCGCCTATATCACAAACCCCACGTCGCTGCATTACGAGACGATCCGCGCGCTCGCGGGCAGGGCGCGGGATATGTTTATTGAAAAGCCGCTGGTCGACAGCGCGGACTGCGAGCCGGATCTGCTCGGGCTGCGGCCGGACGGCGTGTATTACGTGGCGTGTCCGCTGCGTCACAAACGGATCGTGCGGCGCATGAAGGAGCTTTGTGCGGCGCAGCGGCCCGTCGCCGTGCGCGCTATCTGCTCAAGCTATCTGCCCGACTGGCGGCCGGGGACCGATTACCGGCAGTGCTACAGCGCCAAAAAGACACAGGGCGGCGGCGTGCCGCTCGACCTTATCCATGAGTGGGACTACCTGACGTGGCTGCTCGGCTTTCCGCGCGAGGTGCGCATGTTCAGCGGCAAGCGCTCCTCGCTCGACATCACGAGCGACGACGTCGCGGTCTACATCGCCGACTACGGCACGACGCTGCTGTCGCTGCAGCTCGATTACATCGGCCGGGTGCCGGCGCGCGTCTGCGAGCTGTATTTCAACGACGAGACGGTGCTGTGCGACGTCAACGCCGGAACGATCGCCTATAAAAAAAGCGGCAAGACCGAGTCGCTGCCCGACGAGGATTTTTACGCCGCCGAAACGGCTTACTTTCTCGACTGTGTGCAGAACCGCACCCGCGATACCATGAACACGGTGGACAACGCGTACAAGGTGCTGCGCACCGCCGTCAGTGAGGGGGAGATCCTGTGAATATACTTGTCACCATCTGCGCGCGCGCCGGGTCCAAGGGCGTGAAGTCCAAAAACATCCGTGATTTTCTCGGCGCGCCCATCTGCTATTATACGCTGTCGGCCTACGCGCTGTTTTTGCGGCGCTACGCCGACGAATACGGCAGCTTTACGCTCGCGGTCAACACCGACGCGCCCGAGCTGTTCGCGCAGCTGGACCGGACGGACATGGATTATCTGCGCGTGCCGCGCAAGCAAGCGCTCGCGGGCGACCGCGTGTCCAAGATCGACGTCGTGCGCGACACGCTGCGCGAGGCGCAAGCGCGCACCGCGCGGCAGTACGACGTGGTCGTCGACATGGATCTCACAAGCCCGCTGCGCCGCGCGGTCGACATTAAAAACGTGATCGACGCGCTGCTGGAGAATAAGGGCGCGGAGATCGCGCTGTCCGTGACCGAAGCGCGCCGCAACCCGTATTTCAACCAGCTCGCCGAAAAGCCGGACGGTTTTCTCGGCACGGCCATCGAGAGCGATTTCGTCGCGCGCCAGCAGGCGCCCGCCGTCTATGACGCGAACGCCTCGCTGTACGCCTACCGCCCGACGGTGCTGCTCGACGCGAGCACGATCTTTATCAAGGCGAAGCTCGTGCCGAGCGTCATGCCGGACACCGCGGTGCTCGACATCGACAGCGAGCGGGATTACGAGCTTCTCGGCGTCGTGGCACAGTATTTCTTCGACAGCGACCCCGCGTTCGGCGCGGTGCGTGACGGCATTTCCCAGCTGTTTTCGGACGACAACGCTAATTGAGGTCATCCTATGAAAAAGATTATTTGCATACTGTTTGCGCTTCTCGTCCTGACGCTCTGCGCGTGCGCGAAAAAGGAGGAACAGGGCGACGCACTCGAGCCGCTGCCCGCCGTGGACGGGCCGGTCAACGCGGGCGCCGATCTTGCGGATTCCCCCTTTGTCGGCCTGTTTAAGAACAGCTACAGCTCGCTGTATAAGAGCGCGGCGAAGGACGTTTACCCCGAGCCGAGCTGCGCCGTGCCGGAGCTGCACTGTGAGAGCGACGGGACTTTCACCTTTATGGCGGTGTCCGCGGTGGACGCGGAGAGCTACGTCATGACGGGCACCTTTACCGTCGAGGGCGATACGGCGACGTTTTCCATCGAGCGGCACGAGACGTCCGGCTACCTCGGCGATGACGCCGGGAGCTTCACGATGACGCTTATCGACACGGACGAAATGCGCTATGCGGGCGGCCAGATCGCGAGCGTCAGCGCGGGGGACATCTTTGCGCGCGCACAGGCGGCCTCGTGAGGAAGGGGATCGCCGTGCTGCTGCCCGGCACGGGATACACCTGCGCGGCGCCGCATATGTGCCGGTCGTCCGGCGGGCACAAGGCGAGGTGCGTTTTAATGCGGCATTCTAACGATAAGGAGAGCGATTTCAATGTCTGAAAAATTCATTCCGCTGTCCGTGCCGAATCTGCACGGAAAAGAGCTGGAGTATCTGACCGAAGCGGTCGAGACCGAGTGGGTGTCCACCGGCGGGCCGTATATAACGCAGTTTGAGAAAAACGTGGCCGCGTTTGTCGGCGCTTCCGAGGCGGTCGCGTGTCAAAGCGGCACGGCGGGGCTGCATCTCGCGCTGCTTGAGTCCGGCATTGAGCGCGGGGACATTGTTATAACGCCCGATCTGACATTTATTGCGACGACCAACCCCATACACTATTGCGGCGGCGAGCCGGTCTTTATGGACTGCGACGACACGCTGTGCATCGACCCCGCGAAGGTGCGCCGGTACTGCGAGCAGGAATGCCATGAAGAAAACGGAGCGCTGTACGATAACGCGTCGGGCCGCCGGGTGCGCGCGCTCATGGCGACGCACATCTTCGGCAATCTTTGTGACATGGAGCGACTTGTCGACATCGCCGAGGAATTCCACCTGTTTCTTATCGAGGACGCCGCCGAAGCGCTCGGTTCCTTCTGGAACGAGGGCCGTTATGCCGGAAAGCACGCCGGCACCGTCGGCGAGATCGGTATTTTTTCCTTCAACGGCAACAAGATCATGACGACGGGCGGCGGCGGCATGATCATTGCGCGCGACAAAACAAAGCTGGAGCATATGCGCTACTTGTCGACCCAGTCGAAAAACGATACGCTGCGCTTTGTCCATGACGAGGTCGGGTACAACTACCGGCTCACCAACGTGCAGGCGGCGCTGGGCATCGCGCAGTTCGAGCAGATGCCGCAGTTCCTTGCGACGAAAAAGCGCAACTGGCAGGCGTATAACGACAACGGTGTGCCGCTGCTGCCGTTCCGGAGCGACATTTCCCCCAATTACTGGTTCTACAGCTACGTGAGCGATGATCGCCGCGACGAGCTCATCGCGGGTCTCGCCAAACGCAACATCCAGTCGCGCCCCGTCTGGGAGCTGATGCATCGCCTCAAGCCGTATGCCGACTGCCGCGCTTTTGAGATCGAGCGCGCGGCGTACTATCATCAGAATATCGTCAATCTGCCGTGCAGCACCAATCTGACCGGGGAAGACGTCAAAATCGTCTGCGCCGCCGTAAAAGAGATATTGCGGTGACGCGGCATAGTGAGAAATCTTTATTTTCCGAATAAACGGTGACCGTTTGCGCCGGTGCGATCTTCCCTTTTGGATTTGCATCTTCGCTTCGGGGGCGCAGCGACTCCGGCTGCGGCGGTTCGACTGCCGCCGAACCGCCGGCTCGTCCGGGGCTGACCGTTTTTCGTGCAGATTTAAAACATAGTTTAGCGAGGTACCCCGATGACCTACGACGAATTCATCATCGACAAAAGCGCCACCGTGGAGCAGGGCATGAAGCGCCTGCAGGATAGCGGCCATAAGATCCTGTTCGTCGCGCCGGACGACCGTCTTGCGGCGGTGTTCACCGACGGCGACGTGCGCCGCTATCTGCTTGCAAACGGCGATATTTCCGCGCCCATTACGGCGGCGGCCGTCAAGGAGCCCTACTGCGTGCGCGGCTTTCATGAGGCGGCGGCGCGCGCGCTGCTCGCTGAAAAGGATGTCAGCTGCTGCCCCATGCTGGACGACGACGGCCGCATTCACGCGCTTGTCTTTCGCGACGCGACGGTGCACCGCCCGCAGCGCACGGTCGACGCGCCCGTCGTGATGATGGCGGGCGGCTTCGGCACGCGGCTGCTGCCGTACACCGAGATATTGCCGAAGCCGCTGATGCCCATCGGCGGCCTGACCATCACCGAGCACATCCTCAACCGCTTTAAAAAATTCGGCTGCCGCCGGTTCAGCCTTGTCGTCAACTACAAGAAGAATCTGATCAAATCGTATTTCTCCGAGGTGAACGCCGGCGCGGAGATCGAGTTTGTCGACGAGGACAAGCCGCTTGGCACCGGCGGCGGGCTTTGCTTTTTTCGCGGCCGCTTTGACAGACCGTTCTTTTTGACCAACTGTGATTCCGTCGTGGAGGCGGACTATGCGCGGATTCTGGAGAGCCACAACAGGACGCGCAGCATCCTCACGATGGTCTGCGCGAAAAAAACGATGGCGGTGCCCTACGGCGTCGCGGAGACGGACGAGACCGGAGCGCTCATGTCGCTGCGTGAAAAGCCGAGCTTTGAGTTTTTGACAAATACCGGGTTCTATGTGATATCCCCGGAATTCCTGGATTTTATTCCTGACAATGTGTTCACTCCCATCACCGAGGCGATCGCGCGATGTAGAACCGCGGGCAAGCGCGTGAACGTCTATTCGATCGAGGAGGAATGCTTTGTGGACGTCGGACAGCTCGAGGATCTTCGCAGCGTCGAGGATAAGCTGCGCTGACGGCACAGGCGACAGGAAAGGATTTATGAAAATTTATAACGACATCACGGAGCTGATCGGGCGCACGCCGCTCGTCAGGCTCGGCGGCTATAGCAAAAAGTATGCTCTCTCAGCGGAGCTTCTCGCAAAGGTCGAGTTCTTCAATCCCGCGGGCAGCGTCAAGGATCGCACGGCGCTGTCGCTCATCCGCGACGCGGAGACGCGCGGATTATTAAAAGAGGGCAGCACCATCATTGAGCCGACGAGCGGCAATACCGGCATCGGTCTCGCGGCTGTAGCGGCGACGCGCGGTTACCGCGTTGTGCTCACCATGCCCGACTCGATGAGCGTCGAGCGCCGCCGGCTGCTCGCGGCCTACGGCGCCGAGATCGTGCTGACGCCGGGAAGGCTCGGCATGACGGGCGCCGTAGAGAAGGCGGAAGCGCTTGTCGCGCAGACGCCCGGCGCGTTTATGCCCTCGCAGTTCGACAACGATGCAAACCCCGACGCCCACCGCAAAACGACCGGACCGGAGATTTGGGCGGACACCGACGGCGCTATCGACGTCTTTGTCGCGGGCGTCGGCACGGGCGGCACGCTGTCCGGCACGGCGCAGTATCTGAAGAAAATGAATCCGGCCGTGCGCATCGCCGCGGTGGAGCCGGCGGCGTCGCCGCTGCTGTCCCAAGGACACGCGGGCCCGCACGGTCTGCAGGGAATCGGCGCGAATTTCGTGCCGAAGAACTACGACGCCTCGGTCGTGGACGAGATCATTCCCGTTGCGGACGCGGACGCGTCCCGCACGACGCGGGAGCTGCCCCGCACCGACGGCCTGCTCGTGGGCATCTCTGCGGGCGCGGCGGTCTTTGCGGCCGCGCAGCTCGCGCGCCGTCCGGAGAACGCGGGCAGGCGCATCGTCGCGCTGCTGCCGGACACCGGCGAGCGCTATTTGTCCTCGGCGTGCTTCTCGCAGGAGGACTGAGCGATGGGAAAGATCCTACGGGACCTAAAGGCGATCCGAAGACGCGATCCCGCGTGCAAAAGCTGGCCGGAGGCGGTGCTGCTTTACCCCGGTTTTTATGCGCTGCTGCTGTATCGCTTCGCACATCTGTTTTATAAGATTCATTTCTATTTTCTTGCGCGGCTCATCTCCCAGCTCGCCCGTTTTTTCACCGGCACTGAGATCCATCCGGGCGCAGCCGTCGGCGGCGGCGTGTTTATCGACCACGCCGCGGCGGTCGTCGTCGGCGAGACGGCGGTCGTCGGAGACGACTGCATCCTGTATCAGGGCGTGACGCTCGGCGGTACCGGAAAAAATACCGGCAAGCGGCACCCGACGCTCGGGCGCGAGGTTCTCGTGGGCGCGGGCGCAAAGGTGCTCGGCCCGGTAAACATCGGCGACGGCGCAAAGATCGCGGCGGGCGCAGTCGTGCTGCACGATATTCCAGCCTACGCGACGGCGGTCGGCGTGCCCGCGCGCGTCGTGCGCATCGCCGACCGAAAGATCGACCCGTGTCACAACGACGATCTCGACCAGGTCAACATTCCCGACGTCACGGCGCAGGAGCTGTGCCGTATGTCGGTGCAGCTCGAAAAGCTCCAGAAGCGCATCGAGGAGCTGGAGAAGAAGGAGTGACCCTTGCCGCCGGCAGTCTGAGCGCCGGCGCGAACAGAATCAAAGAGGCGGACCCCGCGGGGTCCGCCTCTTGTTGTTTGTTCAGACCTCTGCCGCGTCGGACTGTGCGTCGAAGCGAAGCCCCTTATCTTTCCACTTCCCCGACAGAAAGCGCGTCAGCCCCAGCGCAGACTCGACGGACCAGCTCAGCAGGATCGCAAGCCATATGCCGTCGCTTCCCATCGGTCCCATCAACAGCAGCGCGGCCGCGACTTTCATGACGGCGGCGCACACGGCGATATAAAAATACACGTGCACGTCGCCCGCGCCTTTAATCAGCCCCTCCGACGCGAAGGCCACGGCCATGATGAAGAAGGAGGCCGCGGTGTACAGCAGGTAGCTTTGCCCAACGGCATAAATGCTCTGTGTACCGTTTGCACCCAGAAACAGCTGCATGAGCGGGCGCCCGAACAGCAGCGACGCCGCGGCGAGCAGTCCCGCCACCGTCAGGTTGAAGCGCAGCCCCGCGCGGAAGCTCTCCCCGACCCGGTCGACGCGGCCCGCGCCGACGTTCTGCGCTGAAAAAACGGTGAGGGCGATGCTCATGCTGATCATCGGCATCATGCCCAGATCGCCGATCTTGCCGACGACGGTGTACGCCGCCATGACGTCGGCGCCGAAATGATTGACAAAGCGCTGCGTCACGAAGATGTTGAGCGAGATGAGGAGCTCCTGCGCCGTTGTCGGAAGCGCAAGCTTGGAAAGCTGCGCGAGCGCGCCGCGGTCGAAGATCCGCTCCCGCGCGGCGTCGGCGTCGCGGGGATAGTCCAGCATGCGCTTTTTCAGGACGAGCAGCTGCAGCGCCAGCGCCGCCCCCTGGGAGAGCACCGTCGCCGCCGCAACGCCGAGCACGGCGAGGCGCAGCACCAGCACGAACAGGAGATCGAGCGCGATGTTGAGCACGGAGGACGCCGCGAGGAAGAGCAGCGGCGTGCGGGAGTCGCCCAGCGCGCGGAATATCGCGGAGATCATGTTGAAGCAGAAGGTGAACACGAGACCCAGGAAATAGACGCGGATGTACAGCAGCGAGTCGTCAAAGGCCGCGGCCGGCGTATCCAGCAGCCGAATGATCGGCCGCGACAGCAGCAGACACAAGCCGGCGAGCGCCGCGGCGACCGCCGCCGAGTAGACGACGGACGTCCGGATGAGCGCGCGCAGCTCCCTGCTCCGCCCGGAGCCGAGATACTGACCGATAAGGATCGACGCGCCGTTGGACAGGCCGAAGGAGACGCAGATGACCATGTAAACTACGGGAAAGGCGTTGCCGACGGCGGCGAGCGCATCCGCGCTGACGTAGTTTCCCACCACGATGGAGTCTACCATGCTGTACAGCTGCTGGAGCATATTTCCCGCAAAAATGGGCAGGCAAAAGGCCAGCAGCGTGCGGCCGGGTTTTCCGGTGAGCATGCGGTCGTTGGAATGGGGCATGAGAATTCCCTCCGATAGAATTTAATGGCAACAAAAAGACAGCCGGACGCGCGCACGCGTGAGGCTTCCGTTTTGCAGCGCAAAACGGGCCCGCCTCCACCGGCTGCCAAGACGCAGCATATCATTCAATTGCAGCCCCACTATAGCACGAAAGCGCACGCTCGTCAACAGGGCTCGCGCGGACTCACAGCGCCCGCGCGAGCGTGAGCCAGCGATCCTTTCCCCGCGCGGCGAGCGACAGATAATGCGCATATTCGCCGCCGGGCAGGATGCTCGCGGCAAAGGCCGGCCGATAGGGGCGTTTGATGTGCCAGCGCGCTTCAAAATCGCGCCGCGTCAGATTGTATTTGAGATCGAGCACCGCTTTTACGACGCCGCACCGGTCAAACAGCACGGCGAACAGCGCAGGCAGCTGCGCAATGGCCGCCGCGAGGCGCGCGGGCGCGGGCGCGGGCGCGCACAGCGAGGACGCCGCGCAGATCTCCCCGCACAGCCGGGCGACGAGCATACCCTCCTTCGTCCCGTGCGGCAGATCCCGCCGGTAGTCGAACCGCCGCGGTTCAATGCCGCGCTTTTCCAGCAGCTCGCGCGCTTCGATGGTGCTTTCAAACATGACGTGCGCGCAGCTCTCCGGCATATGCAGCGCGTCCGCGAGCATACGCGCGCGTTCGCAGATATACGGGTGCGCCGCCGCGTCCAGCTGCAGATGCGCAAGCCAGCCCATGAGATAGGCGATCTCAGGCGCATCGGGCGCCGGCGCGGCCAGCTTTTCCCGCAGCAGCCGCAGGACCGGGGCCTCTGCGCCCTCCGCGTGCAGCGCATCGGCGAGCTGTGTGAAGCGCGCGTGTTCCCGCAGCGCCGCACAATAATAAAACAGGTCGGGCCCCTGCGCGCCCAGCCGGAACAGGTTTCCGTGGGTGCGGCAGAGCTCTGCGCGGGGGAATTCCCCGGCCAGCAGCTCGTCCGCAAAAATGGAGTGAGACAAGAAATCCGGCATAACGGCTCCTCCGATCGCCACTGACGGACGGTCAGTCCTTCTTTATTTTATCGTAGCGCAGCGCGCACACCGCGTCTCCCTTGGCGATGCACTGCGGCAAGGAGAGGATGCTCGCGTAGGCGTCGCCGATGGCATGGTCGCCGCACATGGCGATATCGCACAGATCGGCGATCTCCGCGTCGGAGCAGCCGGCGTTCTGCCATGCCTTGACGAGAGGACAGTAATGGAAGTCGATGTGCAGCGCGTCGGGCGTCGATTTGAGAATATCCATTTCGAATACGAGCTGCGCGGGCTTCGTGAAAAGCGTCCTGCGCAGACCTGTGAGACTGTCGGTCCCACCACTGCGGACAAGGCTGCTTCCCTGCGACAAGCCGCAGCGGCGCACCGCCTCGCTGCCGAAATCCAGCGGATCAAGGCCGCGCTTTTTGGCTTCGTCACACAGCAGGTACAGCCAGAACGCGCGATGCTCGAGCTGCGCGCGGATGGCCTGCAGCAGCTTGCCCTTGTGCCTGGGTTCGTTGATGATACGGCTCATGAATACCTCCCTGAGAAAAACGGTTTATTTCTCCTATCCTACCACAACGATGCGCGTTTGTCATTCATAGAGGCGCGCTGTCGACGGGCGGCGGGGTATGGAGCCGCGGCCGGACAGCGGACACGGAGAAAGTGGAATCGCCGCATATTTATTTGACGGCGACGCCTGTTCGCGTGTAAAATAGACGTATCATCTGAACGGAGGAGAATTATATGGCTGCAGCACAAAAATATTGCACCGGTTGCGGGGAGCCCTTGAACCCGGAAGATAAGAGCTGTGCGAAATGCGGAGAGCCGGTTCTTTCTCAGGCGGCGGAAACAGAGACAGCGCCCGAAACGCCCGCGGGCGGGTCGTCGGACGCGGGATTCGCGGCGACCTATACGCCCGTGGCGGTGCCGGTCGAGCAGGCAGACCGTCCCGCGTTGCAGGAGACGGAGCCCGCGAAGGAGGAGGATCCCGCCCCGCCGCGCCGCAGCCGCTATGCGCCGGTGTCGACCTTCAGCTTTCTCGTCATGTACATCCTTTTGCTCATCCCCATTTTGAATATCATCCTGTTGTTCGTATGGGCGCGCAAGAACACGAAAAAGGTCAACCGGCGCAGCTTTGCGCGCGCGACGCTGATTTTTTTGCTGCTTGTCGTCGCCTTCGCGGTCGTGTGCTTCTTCTTCGGCGACGTGCTGTTCGGCGGCATCGTCACGAAATACGCGGGATTTTTGAGCGGCATCGGCCTGCAGAGCATCGTGGATCTCTGGGGCGCTGCGGCATAAAGCCACAGCCCTGCGGGGAGGACGCGTGCGCCCTCCCTTTTAAATTGCCGCGCGCCGGGGGATACTGCTTGTAATCGGCGCGGCCGTGTGGTATATTTCTGACCGCAATTGTGGCGCGCTGCCGAAGGAGTCCAATGAATAAAAAGAAAAGCGCAATCCTGTATATCCTGCTGAGCGTTTTCTCCGTCGTGTTTTTGTTTTTCGGGAACCGGATCGCGACGAAGGACGCGGTCATGTTTACCGGGCAGACCGGCCAGCAAACGGAGACATACGTCGCGCACGTCGATCTCATCCTCGACACGACCGAGACGACCACCAAGATCAGCGACACCTTTTCCACAACGGAGACAAAGATCAAGTTCACCGCGACTGTCCTGTTCGGCGCGCGCCGCGGCGACACGCTTGCGGTCTATCAGAGCTATGACGACCTGACCAACCGCATCCCGACGCCGGTGCGCGCGGGAGACTGGGTGCTCGTGCATCTGACGCCCGAAACGAGCGACACCTACTACGCGGGCGAAATCGTCCGCATCCAGGTCATCCTTGTCGCCGCGCTGATCTTTTTTCTGCTGCTCATCATTTTCGCGCGGCTCAAGGGCGTCGCGACCGTGGCCGCGCTGCTGCTGTCGGTGCTCTCCATCTTTCTTGTTTTCATTCCCTCCATCCTATCGGGCCGCAACGTCTACGCGAGCGCCTTCCTTATATGTATATATACAATATTGATAACGCCCTTTTTCATCGGCGGCTTTAATCGGAAAAGCGTCGCGTCCGCGATCGGCTGCATCGGCGGCGTCGCGCTCGCCGGCGTGCTCGCGGCGTTCCTCAACAGCTATATGCGCATCACGGGCGCCGTCGACGACGAGACGATGGCCGTCGCCTTTATCCTGAAGGAAGGCTCCATCGACCTGCGCGCGATCGTGTTTGCCTCGGTGCTCATCGGCGCGCTCGGCGCGTGTCTCGACGTGTCCATGTCCATCTCCTCGGCGATCTATGAGATGAAGGCGCTGTCGGAGAAAAAGTATTTCGGCGATCTGTTTAAGTCGGGGCTGAATCTCGGGTGGGACATCATGGGAACGCAGATCAGCACGCTCGTGCTCGCATACATCGGCGGCTCGCTGTCCGTTGTGCTGCTGCTCGTCGCCTATCAGAATTCCGTGCTCGAGATGCTCAACCGCGAGGTCGTCATCATCGAGCTGCTGCAGATGCTCGTGGGCTGCTTTACCATCCTGTTCACCATACCCGCGACGGCCTTCGTCTCCGCCGCCATGTTCAGCGGCGGCACGGGGCGGCGGCAGCGGCACAGATACCGCACATAGCGCCCGAGCGGGAGCGGGGCGCGAAAGCAGGCAGCGAACCGCACGGAGCAGTTGTGACTTTCCCCCGCAGACGCAAAAAATAGCCGAAAAAAGTATTGACTTTGCCTTGGCAGCGCGATATACTAAATCTCGCGCCGCTGAAACGGCGACGCGCGAAGGACCTTGAAAATTAAACAATATAGCGAAAGAAGGACCCTATCAATTCGAGTTCTGCTTGAGAGAGCGGGACTCAAAAAAAGGAAGCTGTTCGCAAGAGCAGCGGGTAATTTTGGATGCAAGCGATTGTATCTG
>JAYFQJ010000086.1:0-10652 GCA_034927165.1 Oscillospiraceae bacterium | reverse complement strand
ATTTTGAGCGTTCCCCAAATAAGAGACAGACCGGCGCCAATCATTGCATAGCACGCTCCGGTGACAACCCCGCTCATAATCAGCTCAATCCAGTAGGAAAAATTCATTTTTTCGCCCCCATCACATTCCAAGATATGATTTTTGAATCTCGGGACTTTTCAGAAGCTTATCGCTTGTGTTCTCAAAAACCATGTGCCCGTTTTCCAAAACATATCCTCTGTCGCTGACCTCCAAGGCTGTTTGCGCGTTTTGCTCGATAAGCAAAGCGGTCGATCCCTGTTCCCTTACAATTTTAGTCAGCGTTTCAAATATTTGGTCTACGATAATCGGCGCAAGGCCAAGGGACGGTTCATCAAATATGATCATCTTGGGGCGTATCATCAGTCCCCGTGCGATTGCACACATCTGCTGCTCTCCGCCGGACAGCGTGCCCGCCGTCTGCTTTGCGCGCTCTTTGAGCCACGGAAACAGGCCCATCACCCACTCCAAATTGTCGCTTACCTGTTTTTTGGTCTTGAGCGCATATGCTCCCAGCAACAAGTTGTCCATAACCGACATATCAGGAAAGAGTCTTCGCCCTTCGGGTATGAGAGAAATTCCTAGATTGACCAAATTGTAAGCAGGTTCCTTGTCCAGACGAATTCCCTCATAATAGATCTCTCCCGACCGAATCGGCAGCAGATTGCATATGGACTTTATCAGCGTGGTCTTTCCCGCCCCATTGGAGCCCAAAATAGTAACGATCTCTCCCCGCTCCACTTCGAGAGAAACGTTAAACAGCGTTTGCACATCGCCATAGAAAGCATTGATCGACTCAACTTTCAGCATGTTTTGCCTCCCTTTGTCCCAACTTGCCAAGATAAGCTTCGATGACAACGCTGTTTGATGTTATCTCCTGCGGGCTTCCTTGAGCAATAAGTTTTCCGAAGCTGAGCACATACATGCGATGCGAAAGGCGCATAACGGCTTTCATCACGTGTTCAATCATCAAAATCGTAATTCCCGACTGATTGACAATATGAATCAGCTCAACCATTTCCCCAACTTCCGAGGGGTTTAATCCGGCAATAACCTCATCCAGCAAAAGCAGCTTCGGTTCGCTCGCCAGCGCACGACATATCTCCAAGCGCTTTCTTTCAGGAACATTCAGCGTTCCTGCCCGGGCATCTTTTTTTGAGGAAAAACCCATGAATTTTAAAATATCTTCCGCTTTCGCCATGCTTTCTTCCATCAGTGCGCCGCTCATCATATTGATGTTCGCTTTGCGCCCGAACAATGCACCGACGGCTACATTTTCCAACACAGTCATTCCGCTGAACGGTTTTGTTATTTGAAAAGTCCGACCGATGCCGAGATGGCAACGCTTATCCGGCGACAGATGCGTAATATCGTTCCCTTCAAAAATAATTCTTCCCGAAGTAACCCCAAACGAACCGTTAATGGAGTTGAACAGTGTGGTTTTTCCCGCGCCGTTGGGGCCGATAAGTCCGACTATCTCGCCCTTTTTGATGTGCAAGGACACATCGTTGAGCGCCGTGAGCCCTCCGAATCGTTTAGTTACGCCTTCGGCCTTCAATAATTCTTCCTGCATTTGCCGTCTCCTTTTGAAATTACTAACAGCCCTTGTGTCTTTAAAATCCACAACATAGTATAATACCATGAGCATGACAACAAGCATAAACTCAAATCGGCCGTTATTTAATCCCACCTTGTGTTCCGCGCAAAATTTGTCAGGAACTCAGGTCCATCTTTGCGGATAATGACCATATCTTCCACTCTGCAACCGCCCAGTTCAGGTTTCTGCACTGTGAGTTCATAAGCTATGCACATGTTTTCCTGTAAAACGTGATCCGTGCGCCCCATCACCGGATACTCCTCCTCCGGGTCATTTCCAAGACCGTGGCCGCATTTTCTGTTGCCTGCAGCGGTGTGCATGGAACCGAATCCATTATCATTGAGGACCTGATCGATAGCTTTGCTCGCCAAGGAGGAGGACAGGCCCGGCTTCAGAAAAGGAATGCCGGCCTTGAAAGCCTCCAGAGACACGTCAAGCAAGCGCTGCTGATCATCATTTATATCGCCGTAAGCAAATCCGCGTCCCATATCGCAAGCATAGTTTCTGTACCGCACGCCTGTATCGATCAAGAGCAGTTCGCCCTTGCGGATTTTCTTTTCCGTGCCGCGGGCGAGAACATACTTTCCTGCATGGATGCCCGATTGAACCATAACGTCAAATGCCTGGCTGTCCGCACCGTGCATAAACAGCGAGGTCTGCATAACCTGCACCGCCTCACGCTCCGTCATCCCGTCGTAAATATTATTCTTAAGATCCAGCAGGCTTTGATCCGTAATACGCGCTGCGTTGCGCATAATGTGAATATCATTTTCGCTTTTGATGCATTTCAGCTTGTATATAATATCAGTGTCGCGCAGGCAATCCGCCCCCAAAACAGCTTCGATAATTCTGTAGAATTCCAGTGCAAAATACTGTGCGCCGACGAGGCCGACATTTTTGCACCTGCCGTCGGCCTTCAGAGCCTTCAGCAGTTGCTCGAAGCCCGGACGGACAGGGCGAATGTCCTCAACCCACGTGGTGTCCTTGCAATACGGGATGATGGGTGATTCACAAAAAAGAATGGGGTCTCCGTTTATAGGAAGGTAAAGCAGTGCGGGGTCGGGAGATATTCCGTCAAAGGCGCGAAAATTTGTCAGCCAGAAAACATTGCTCAGATGCCATGGGTTGCTGTAAATGATAAGAGAGTCGTAATTTTCCTCTGTCATTTTTTTGCGAACAAGTTCAATGCGCTCCTTGTACTCCTGAACCGGAACTTCGGTTATGGTGTCGTCAATTAAGTAGTTATTAATCAAAACTCTTTCTCCTTATTACTTTTATTATAAAGCCAGCTAGCATTGCTTTCGTTTTGTTTGACAGGGTTGTCAGTGAATGTTACTATTGGAAAAAACATGAAACCAAAGGATCAAAAAAATGTCTCAGCTCACGATAAAAGATATTGCGCGCGAAGCAGGCGTATCCGTCGCAACGGTATCTCGCGTTATTAACGGTACCGGCAACGTGAATGAAACAATAAAAAAGCGCGTGCAGCAAGTGATTGAAGAAAATGGTTTCAAACCTAATTTTTCAGCAAAAACGTTAAAATCAAAAAAAACATTTGCTGTGGGGCTGATTGTTTCAGACATCTCCGACCGGTATTACTCTCTGATGACCAAAGCCATCGCAGACAGCATCCCATCCATGGACTACAGCCTCATCGTATGCAGCACCGATGGACGCAAGGATCGGGAAAGTTGGTACTACGACTTTCTGTCCAGCAAGCATGTCGACGGAATTATCTTGAACACTGCCGGCGGACTCGATCGAGATATCTGCGAGCTGAGCAAAAGCATACCCATCGTTCTGGTGAATCGTCGAGTGGATTTCACAGCGGACAGCGGCTTGCAGATCGATTTCGTTGGTTCGGACGACTTTGGCGGTGCAAAAGCCATGACGAACCACCTGCTGCAAAACGGTCATCAAAAGATCGGAATCATCGGTGGAGGCTTTTCTGTCTCCTCTGGCCGCGATCGCTTTCGCGGTTTTCAGTCAGCCATGCAAGCGGCAGGCATTGAGGTCGACGCCGCTTATCCGTATCGCTACGATGGAAAATACGATATTGAAACCGGTTATTACGGTTTAAAGTATCTCATGTCAAAAAGTCAGGTTCCGACGGCGATCGTCACGATGAATGACTCCATCACGCTCGGCTCCCTTAAATACTGTCGGGAGCAAAAAATAGATATCCCCGGGGATTTGTCTGTCGTGGCTTACGGAGACACGGACAACGCAGAGCTTTTTGTAGTAACGCCAACGTGTATTTCGCTTAATCCCGATGTGATTGGCAAAAGAGCAGCCCAGTGTTTATTTGAGCGCATCAACACGACGATCCAAAACACCCGTGAAATAATATTCACTTCTCTCTTGCAATACGGAAATAGTACGCGGCCCTTGTGAGAAAACATTTTCTCGCTCGGTATTTTCGATTTCGCTCTTAATAACGTTGTTTTAGAGTGATTTACTGGGCAATGTAACTAATTTATTTTGCAATAAATCTTGTATCGTCAGCGCTGAGAAAACGTTTTCTGAGTAGGATAGTAGCACTTTCTGTTTTGGCTTGTCAACAAATTTACGCTTTTGCAGCTGTATACACAACGCAGCGTCCTCAGCATTGTAGAAACTCACAAATCTGATTTTTTTGAGTTTAAAGTACAAAAACAGCGTACTTTTTGTGCTCACCAGCACAAAAAGTGCTTTGTTTATTGGAACGGCTTTGCTAAACAAATTTATAGTATTGTGCGTCAACAAAACTTACGCTCTTCCCTGCTGCGAGAAACGGATGGGTGCGCGCCCTGCGATTGCTGCGCAAATTAGCTTGCTGCCGCCGCTGCGATATGGCGATCCGATAGTATAGGCGCAGCTTAAAGCCGCCCATACATGCTTTTTTCTTTTACAGGGAGCACAGGATTTCCAGCGTGCAAGCGAAGAATATCCTCACCACTTGAAAAAACGTCCCCGCAGCAATATGCTGCGGGGACGTTTTTGGCTGGGCCGGCTGGAGTCGAACCAGCGCAATGACGGAGTCAAAGTCCGTTGCCTTACCGCTTGGCTACGGCCCAATCACAAAGCGCTGCAAGCTCGCTCGCAGCGCTTTTTCGTGGGGTGGATGATGGGGCTCGAACCCACGACCCCCAGGGCCACAACCTGGTACTCTAGCCGACTGAGCTACATCCACCATAAAAAACCGAGCACTGCACAACAACAACCGTATTGTCCCCGACAGGCTCTAATGGTGCGCCTGAAGGGACTCGAACCCCCGACCCACTGCTTAGAAGGCAGTTGCTCTATCCACCTGAGCTACAGGCGCGCGGTAATTTGCAACCGCTTTGTGGAGCGGGTGATGGGAATCGAACCCACGTATCCAGCTTGGAAGGCTGGTGTTCTACCATTGAACTACACCCGCGCACCGCAGAAGACGGCGTTGATTATTATAGCAATTCCTTCGTCCGTTTGTCAACATAGCACATAAAAAATAAGCCGCAAATCCTGTCGCAAAGCGATGCGCTTTATGGTATACTGCATTTTGATATTCATCGAAACGAGGAAACGCGCTTTGAATCAGAAGAGTGAAACAGCCAAGGGCTATGCGGCTGCGATTGTCACGGCGATCCTGTGGAGCCTTGGCGGGCTGCTCATCAAGCTGATCCCCTGGTCGGCTATGAGCATCAACGCCGCCCGCTGCCTTGTTGCGCTGCTCGTGAAAATCGCTATGCGCAGAAGCTTAAAGGTGCACTTCACACCCTCAATTCTTCTCGCCGCCTTCTGCTTTTTCGGCACGACGCTCCTGTTTGTCTTCGCAAACAAGTTGACGACCGCCGCCAACGCGATCGTCCTGCAGTATTCGTCGACGCTGTTCATCATCGCGTTGACCTGGATCTTTTTAAAGCGCCGCCCGAGCGGCGTGGATCTCGTGAGCTCAGTGCTGATCATCGCAGGCATCGCGCTGTGCTGCTTTGACAACTTGACGACCGACGGCGCGCTCGGCAACGTGCTCGCGCTGTGTTCCGGGCTCACCTTCGGCTCCATGCTGTTTATCAACGCGCAGGGCGGCGGAAAAAATGCGGATGACGCGAATTATCTCGGCTTTATTATCGGCGTGCTCGTCGGGCTTCCTTCCCTCGCGCGGGAGACGGATTTCAGCTTGCCCGTCGTCGGTTATATCGTTATTCTGGGCGCTTTTCAGCTGGGCTTCGCCTATATTTTTCTGGAATATGCCCTCAAGCGCATCAGCGCGCTGAGCGCCAATATCGTATGCTCCTTCGAGCCGATCCTGAATCCTGTGTGGGTCGCGCTGATCTACGGCGAGACGATCGGTCCGCTCGCCATCGGCGGCGGCTTGCTCGTCATCGCAAGCGTAGTTTTCTACGGCATCATGAACGCGCGGCGCACAAAGGTCGCCTGACCCTGTTTGTTTTGTGTTGCTTTATTGTGCGCTGCGGTGGTATACTATTATAAATGGGCAACCGTCAGCGCTTCATTCCCCGTTGACTGCGGTTTTAATACAGGCGCATCGCCTGCCGCGTCGCGGGTTTTATTTTTGACAGCAAAGGATTAATTATGACATTTCAGCAATTGCAACTCATCGACCCGCTGCTGCGCGCAGTGAAGGAGGAGGGCTATACGACCCCCTCCCCTATCCAGCAGCAGGCGATCCCCGTGCTTCTTGAAGGGCGCGACCTCATCGGCTGCGCACAGACGGGCACCGGAAAAACGGCGGCGTTTGCGCTGCCGATCCTGCAGCTTCTGCGGCAAAAGGAGCAAAGCGGCATTCGCGCACTCATTTTGACGCCTACCCGCGAGCTTGCGCTGCAGATCGACGAGAGCTTTCTCGCCTACGGAAAATATATGTCGCTGCGCACGGCAGTCATCTTCGGCGGCGTGGGGCAAAAGCCGCAGGTCGACGCGCTCAAGCGCGGCGTCGATATCCTCGTCGCAACGCCCGGCCGCCTCAACGATCTGATCGGGCAGGGCTTTGTAGATCTCAGCCATCTTGAGATCTTCGTTTTGGACGAGGCCGACCGTATGCTCGACATGGGCTTCATCAACGACGTCAAACGCGTGCTGCGCAGGCTTCCAAGCGAACGGCAGACGCTGCTGTTCAGCGCGACGATGCCCGACGAGATCGAGTATCTCGCAAAAAGTATGCTGCGCGACCCACAGACCGTCAAGGTAGACGCCGTCAACCGGCCCGTCGACGCCATCCGTCAGTGCATCTATTTTATCGATAAAGGCAACAAGAAGCTGCTGCTTCGGGATCTTGTGAAGAGCGGAGAGATCAAAAACGCCCTCGTCTTTACCCGCACCAAACACGGCGCGGACCGCGTTGTCCGCGAGCTGAACTCGGTCGGTATACAGGCGATGGCCATACACGGCAATAAGAGTCAGACCGCCCGTCAGGATGCGCTCAACAGGTTCAAGGACGGCAAACTAAGGATCCTTGTCGCGACTGATATCGCCGCGCGCGGTATCGACGTGCCTGAGCTCTCTCACGTCATCAACTATGAGCTGCCCAACGAGGCGGAGGTCTACATCCACCGCATCGGACGCACAGGCCGCGCCGGCCTCGGCGGCGACGCGGTCAGCTTCTGCTCGAGCGACGAAATGGGGCTTCTCGCCGATATAGAGAACCTGACCGGCAGCCGCATCCCCGAAAAGGAATCCCCCTATCCGCTGACCGGCGCGGACAGCACCGGGCAAAAGCCGCAGCGTTATCGCGGCAAAGGCGGCAGCACACAGCCAAGCAAGGTGACGCTGTACGGCATGCAGAATCCGGAGCAGGTGCTCGCGAAAACGCGCGCTGCCTCCCAGAGCAGCGATAAGCCGCAGATGTACGCGCGCATCGACGTCCCTGCGGCGGCGCCCGCGCTGCCTGAGCGTGAAAAGGCCGCGTCGGCTCAGACGGGTGAGCAGAAAAAGCAGAACGAACAAACGCCGCGCACCGACCGTCAAAAGCAAGCAGGGCAGCAAAGATCCGCACAGCATCACGGCGGCGGGCAAAGCAATCGGTCGTCCTCGCAGCAGAGCGGCGGGCAGAGCAATCGATCGTCCTCGCAGCAAGGCGGCGGGCAGAACAGCCGGTCGGCATCGCAGCAGAGCAATCGCTCATCTTCGCAGCAGAAGCAAACCCAGCAGAAGAATCAAAGCACCGCGCAGCGTGATCCCGCGGGGACAGCGCAGAAGCAGCCGGTAAACACCGCGCCGCAGGCCGCAGCGGCGGTTTCAGCAGAAAATGCGGCGGGCTCCCAAAAGAAGAAATGGTTTCCGTGGTTCAAAAAGGATAAAAGCAAAGGGGACGGCCGTACCTGATCGCCTCCCTTTGAAACGAGGTGCTTGTGATGGTCTATGATTACGCGCTTTCCACACCGCAGAAGGGGCTGCTGAATATCACCGCACAGGTGCGGGACGCCGTGCGGAAAAGCGGTGTGCAGGAGGGCCTCTGCGTCGTCTTTTGCCCGCACACGACCGCCGGCGTCACCATCAACGAGAATTCCGACCCGGACGTCGTCAACGACTTGCTTTTTGCGCTCGACAGGACCTTCCCGGATCGTCCGGAATTCCGGCACGACGAGGGCAACAGTGCGGCGCATCTGCGTTCGTCTGTGATCGGCTGCAGTGAAACGGTGATCGTCCGCGACGGACAGCTGCTGCTCGGCGTCTGGCAGGGTATCTACTTTGCGGAATCTGACGGGCCGCGCAGCCGCACCTTTTATGTGAAAGTTCTCGAGGGCTGATTATATGCATCACAGCCGCCGACAGCGCGATGAAGCGCCGCCGGCGGCTGTTTTTCGTGCAGAAATTAAAATGCCGCACAGCTCCCCCCTCCCCGCATACGATAAAGCGAAAAGGAGGGATACACCGTGCACATTTATAACGTCTGCCCTCAGAGGGAGGACCCGCGCGATTTTAAGCTGCGTATGCAGCCCGCGCAATTTGCGCTGCCGCAGCGCGTGGATCTGCGTGCTGCCTGTCCGCCGGTCTTCAACCAGGGGGATCTCGGCAGCTGCACCGCAAACGCCGGCGTCGCCGCGCGCATGATGCTCGGAGATATTAAGTCCATGCTTTCCAGATTGTTTTTGTATTATAAGGAGCGCGAGCTGGAAGGGACTGTCGCGCAGGACAGCGGCGCGACCATGCGCTCCATCTGCAAGGCGCTGCACAAGTACGGCGTCTGCCGGGAGCTTTTCTGGCCGTATATCGTCACCCGCTTCGCGCAGCGGCCGAACTTCATCGCCGATTTAGACGCGCGCGGCTATCGCATCTCCGCGTATCGTTCTTTTGACAGCAACAGCGCGCAGGATGAGATCGACCAGATCCGTCAGTATCTCGCGATCAAAAAGCAGCCGGTGCTCGCGGGCGTGACCATTTATGCGAGCTTCGAGTCGCTGAAGACGACCCGCACCGGCGTCATCCCCGTCCCCGACCCATCCGCAGAAAGGGAGCTCGGCGGGCACGCGCTGCTCATCGTCGGCTATGACGATGCAAAATCCTGGTTCATCGTGCGCAACAGCTGGGGAAAGGCGTGGGGCGACAAGGGCTATGGGTATATGCCCTACGGCTACATCCTCGGCGGCTTCGGCTATGACTTCTGGGTTCTCGAATAAAACAGTTCGGCAAAAGAGCCGTCGCTTCGACGGGCAAACCGTTGATGCGACAGCTCCTATTCCGCCTTAACCCTCCGCCGCAGGGCGTCGGGGCGCTGCGGCGGCGTAGCGTCCCCTTGATCACTGACAAAAAATGTCCTTCGTGCTTAGAAGACAGAGCTCTTTTTCTATTTAGGCTTGATTCGTTCGTCCTTGCCGGGAGCGTCTTTAGGCGCCGGCTGTGCTTTGGCCTTATGACCCTGTGCATACCCTGCCCGCGCTAAACGATCAGCTGACCGATATTGTAAACAGCGAACGCGACGAGCCACGCGACGCCCGTCTGCGTGAGCATCGCGACGGCGGCCTGCCAGGTGCTGCCGAATTCGCGGCGAATGGCCGCAAAGGCGGCCACGCAGGGCATATACAGCAGCGTAAAAACAAGGAAACTGTAGGCGGCGAGCGGGGTCAGCAGCGAGGACAACGTCGCCGTAAGCGCCGCCTTATCCGCCGCGCCCAGCAGCACCGTCAGCGTGCTGACGACCGCCTCCTTGGCGGAAAGCCCGGTGATCAGCGCCGTCGACAGCCGCCAGTCCCCGAAGCCCAGCGGCGCAAAGATCGGCGCGATCCAGCGGCCGAGGGTACCGAGCATACTCGACGCGCCGTCGGCTACGACGTTCAAGCCGAGATCATATCGGCGCAAAAACCAGATCACGACGGTCGCCGCGAGGATGACCGTAAACGCCTTGCGCAGAAAATCCTTTGCGCGCTCAAGCATGAGCTGCAGCACGGTGCGCCCCGACGGAAAGCGGTAGGAGGGCAGCTCCATAACAAACGGGACCGGCTCGCTGCGAAAGACCGTGTTTTTGAACAACAGCCCATACAGAATGCCGACGACCATACCGAGAACATACAGCGACACCATCACGAGCGCCTTGTTTTTCTCGAAAAACACATCGGTGATCATGGCGTAGATGGGCAGCTTCGCGCTGCAGGACATGAACGGAACGAGCAGGATGGTCATCTTGCGGTCCCGCTCGCTCGCGAGCGTGCGTGACGCCATGATGGCGGGCACCGAGCAGCCGAAGCCGATGATCATCGGCACAAAGGAGCGCCCGGACAGACCGATCTTGCGCAGCAGCTTATCCATGACAAACGCGACGCGCGCCATGTAGCCCGTGTCCTCCAGCACCGACAGGAAGAAAAACAGAACGAGGATGGTCGGCAGAAAGGACAGGACGCTGCCCACGCCCGCAAACACGCCGTCGATGAGCAGCGAGTGCAGAAATTCTGATGCGCCCAAATGCGTCAGCAGCGCGTCCGCACCGACCGTCGCGAGCGAGACAAGACTCTCCATCAGAGATGAGAGCGCCGCGCCGACGACCCCGAAGGTCAGCCAGAAAATGAGCAGCATGACGAGCAGGAAGATGGGGATCGCGAGATAGCGGTGGGTGAGCACCCGG
>JAYFQJ010000004.1:0-22192 GCA_034927165.1 Oscillospiraceae bacterium | reverse complement strand
GTGCCGGTGATCTTCGTTTCGACGATCTGCTTGTCTGCAAGGCCCATCGCTTTCGCCGCGGCGGTGTCGAGATGGACGTGACGCTTCGCGGCGATCACGCCCTCGGTGAGCTCGATCTCGCCGCACGGTCCGACGAGCTTGCAGCCCGCGGAGCCGGCGATATCGCCGGACTCGCGCACGGGCGCGGCAACGCTGATGGAGCGCGCGTCGGTCAGCGAGATCTCGACCTGATTTGCGGCGCGCGTCGGTCCGAGGATGGATACGTTTTTCAGTTCCCTTTTCGGCCCGACGATATCCACGCGCTCCTCGCACGAAAACTGGCCCGGCTGCGAAAGATTTTTCTTCGGCGTGAGCTTGTGCCCTTCGCCGAACAGCACGGCGAGCGCCGCTTCGGTCACGTGTACGTGGCGCGCCGATACTTCGACCAATACCTTATCCATAACAATATAAGCTCCTTTGTTTTTCTTTTATCCTATATTACCGCTAAAAGCGCCGCAAAGCAAGGATTTTGCTTTGCAACGGCGTCGGTTTACTGTATAATGACAAGCAAAGGGAAGACAGGTGGAAAATCTATGGATTTTGAAGAATTGCGCGCGGCATGTATGCAGTGTGATCGCTGCCGGCTCGCTTCAACGCGAACAAACGTCGTTTTCGGCGTCGGCGATCCGCACGCGGACGTTCTGTTTGTCGGCGAGGGACCCGGCCGCAACGAGGATCTGCAGGGAGAGCCGTTCGTCGGCCGCGCAGGGCAGCTGCTCGACAGCTATCTTGCCGCCGTCGGTCTGCGCAGGCAGGACGTCTACATCGCGAACATCGTAAAGTGCCGCCCGCCGGAGAACCGCGACCCCCAGCCGGACGAGCAGGCGGCCTGCATCGGCTGGCTGCGCGCGCAGTTTAAGCTCATCGCTCCGAAGCTCGTCGTGTGCCTTGGCCGCATCGCCGCAAAAAAAATGATCGGCGACGATTTTCTCGTTACACGCGACCACGGCGTCGTGTATGATAAGGGCGGCGTGCTGATGATGGGCACCTTCCACCCGGCGGCGCTGCTGCGCAACCCCAACAACAAGCCCGCCGCGCTCGACGACTTCCACAAGATCGCTTCCTGCGCCGGGCGCTTCGCGGCGGCGGAATGACTGCGTGATATTGTCACTTATAAATCAAAAAAAGTATGCTATCCTATGACCATGACAGAAAATAATGTACAGGGAGATAAATCAATATGTCTTTATTAACCGTGACTAATGAAAATTATCAGACCGATATCGTCACCTCCGACAAGCCCGTGCTGCTCGACTTCTGGGCGCCGTGGTGCGGGCCGTGCCGCATGGTCTCCCCGCTCGTCGACGAGATCGCGGAAGAGCGCGCGGACATCCTCGTGGGCAAAGTCAACGTGGACGAACAGCCGGAGCTCGCGCGTCAGTTCGGCGTTATGAACATCCCGACGCTCGTCGTCCTCAAAAAGGGCGTCAAGGTCAACAGCGCCGTGGGCGCGCGCCCGAAGGCGGAGATCCTGAAGCTGATCGAAGGCTGAGTCAACGGCGGACGCCCTGTGCGTCCGCCGTTTTTTAACAAAGCAGAGGTAAGACTATGAAAAACAAACTGTGGCTGAGAAGGGCTTTTCCGGCGCTGCTCGCTGTGGGCATCGTGCTGCTGTTTGCGGCTTGTACGGATGAAAAAACCGCGCAGCAGGAGGCCGCGGCGGAATATGTTTCCATCTCGCAGGAGGAAGCGAAGCGCATCATGGATTCCGACGACAGCGTCGTCGTTCTGGACGTCCGCACCCAGGCGGAGTACGACGAGGGGCACATCGAAAACGCCATCCTCATCCCGCACGACGTCATTCTCGAGCAGGCGCCGTCCGTCCTGACGGACGAATCGCAGACTATTCTCGTCTACTGCCGCAGCGGCAACCGCAGCAAGGTCGCCGCGAAAACGCTCGCCACGATGGGCTATACGAACGTCAAAGAATTCGGCGGCATCAGCACCTGGGAATATGGGACCGTCCGATAAGAAAGACTCAACAGCTTAAAAATCGGCGCGGTCTGTGACCGCGCCGATTTTGCTGTTGTTTTGTGCCCGCGCAGCAGCGGAAACGGAGCGCGCGATAGATCGATCGCAGACAGCGCCCCTGTCCGCTATCTCCCCGCGGCCCTCGTCTGCCGCGCTATTCTCTCGGCGAGCGCACCGGACAGCGCACCGGCGGACAGTCGCCATACCCAGTTGCCGCCTACGGTGCCCGGCGTGTTGATGCGCGCTTGCCGGCCGAGGCCAAGCCAATCCTGCAGCTGCGCGATAAACAGGCCTGCGTCGCTTGCAAGACCCGCTTGGAGCACAGCCGCGCACAGATCTTCCTTTTCGCCGATCCCGAGATAGCGCCGCGCGAAGTCCTCCGCGGCCGCATCCAGCGCTGAGCACCAGGCCGCGAGCGGCGCGTTGTCGTGCGTGCCCGTGTAGCACAAGCAGTTCTCCGGCAGCGCGCGCGGCAGATAACTGCTGCTTCCATCCGGGTCAAACGCAAATTCCAGCACCTTCATCCCGGGATAGCCCGCAGCCCGCAGCAGCGCGCGCACACTGTCGGTCAGCGTACCGAGGTCCTCCGCAACGAGCCGCGCATCGGGCAGCTCCCGCCGCAGCGCTTCTATAAAGGGCAGGCCCGGGCCCTCGCGCCAGCGGCCCTCCCGCGCCGTCGCAGCGCTCGCGGGCACCGCCCAGTAGCTGTCAAAGCCGCGGAAATGGTCGATGCGCACCGCGTCGAACATCGCCCCCGCAAAGCGCAGCCGCCGCAGCCACCACGCGTAGCCGTCGCGGCGCTGGCGCTCCCAGTCGTACAGCGGGTTGCCCCACAGCTGTCCGTCGGCGGAGAAGTAGTCGGGCGGCACGCCGGCGACCTCGAGCGGGCCGCCCTGCGCGTCGAGACAGAAATCCGACCGCCGCGCCCAGACGTCGGCGGAATCCATCGCGACATAGATGGGCAGGTCGCCGAGGATGCGCACGCCGCGGCGGTTCGCATAGCTCTTAAGCTCGCTCCACTGCTTAAAAAACAAAAACTGCAAATAGATGTAGAAATCCAGCTCTGAATCCAGCGCCCCGGCACGGCGTGCCACCGCCGCGCTTTCGTGCAGGCGAAGGTCATCCTCCGGCCACGCGTTCCACGCGCGCCGTCCGTTTTCTTCCTTGAGCGCCATATACAGCGCAAAATCCGGCAGCCAGTCCGCATTCTCCGCCGCAAAGGCCGCGACCGCCGCCGCGTCCCGCGCCCGTCCCCGCGCAAAAGCCAACCGCAGCAGCGGGCCCCGCGCGTCGGTCAACCGCTCGTAATCGACCCGCGCCGCATCCGCATCCTCATCGGCGGCGGCGATCTCCGCCGCCGTGAGCAGTCCGTCGGCCGCGAGCAGATCGAGATCGATATAAAGCGGGCTGCCCGCGAAAGCGGAAACGCTCTGGTAGGGCGAATCCCCGCAGCCCGTGCAGCCCAGCGGCAGCACCTGCCACCAGCGCTGCCCCGCCGCCGCGAGAAAATCGACAAAGTCATACGCCGCGCGCCCGAAGCTGCCGATGCCGTGCGCCGACGGCAGCGAAAATACCGGCAGCAGTATACCGCCGGCGCGTTGTTTGGCAATAGAAATAGTATTCAGCATCTTGTCGTTCGCATTCCCGCAGATTTTTTCTTATCATACCGCAAAACGGGGCGTGCCCGCAACCCGCGGCGGCAAGAAAAAACGCGGCTTGCCGCCGCGTTGCTTTCGTATTCAGCGCGGCTGTTCTGCGAGCGCGCACAGCGCCTCCGGCTCAAGGATGCGCACGCCGCCGCGCGACAGCTCCACATAACCCTCGGACGCAAAGTAGTTGAGCATGCGCGTGACGACCTCGCGCGCGCTGCCCATAAGCTTTGCGATCTGCTCGTGGGTCAGCCGCAGCACGCCGTCCCGCGCGTTCTCCGTCTCTTTGCACAAAAACAGCGCGAGCCGCCGGTCGAAGCTCATGAACAGGATCTGCTGCATCGTCCACATGACCTCCGAAAAGCGCTCGGAGATGAGCTTGTAGGCCTCGCTTTCCACGCGAACATTCTGCTCGCACAGCTTTTTGAAATAGAACGCGGGCACGATGAGCACGACGGAATCCTCGCTCGCGTCGATGTGCACCGCAAAATGGATGTGCGACAGCACGCACGAGGCGGACAGCATACACATGCTCTCGTCCCGCAGCCGGTACAGCGTGACCTCCCGCCCTTCGTCGGAGAGCATGAACACGCGCAGCATTCCGCTGACGAGCAGCGCCGTCCCGATGCAGTTCTCCTCCGCGTTGTGGACGTAGGCGCCCTTCTTGAAGAAGACCTCCTGCGCCTGCGTGACGATCGCCTCCCGCTCGGCGTCGCTCATGAAATCCCACGCGGGAAAGTGCGCCCCGAGATAGTCTCTCTTTTCTTGCTGTGTCATGCTGCCGCCTCCGTTTCTTTTAAAAAAGATACCACAAACCGGCGCCGTTTGGAAGAGGCGACTTGAGCTCGGGCAGCCTTTGATCGCGTCCAAGCGCCAAGGCCCCGCCGCCGCAGCAGCGTGGGCCTTTGAAATAAAACGCAATTGGATACAGGATAACGCTCGTAACTTTTGGCATAGTGCTTTTACTCGGAAGCAACTTCTACACAATATCCTTCATAACCACAATCAGGGCATGTAAGCTTTCGGGTTTTTGGCGTGTGTTTGGAAAACATAAACGCTTTCGTGGATGGTTTAAACTGTTTGCTGCATTCTGGGCAAATGTAGTCTGTATTTTTAATATACATCCATGTCATAAAAATTCCGAGCAGAATGACTACAGGCATCCCAATGGCAAACGGCTGCCAGATCCCTTTTGCAATCCATAAGATTAGCGACGCAATTTGAATCACGTCCATAAGAACGCCAACCGCAATCATAACAAAATGCGTATTTCTCAGTTTCTTTTTACTGTTCATAAGTCGTTCTATGTCACGGATAGAATTGACCGGGATTCTGCTGTTTTCAAAGAGATTTTCTTTAATGATACAAATTGCATTCAGCTGTTTTTGCTTATTCTCGATATCATTGCTAAGCAACTTTGTCTGTTCATCAAGCAATAGAAAGAGAACTCTATTTGAATTTTTGCTCTCAAGGATTCCCTTTATTGATTCCAGCGTTAGACCCAATGATTTCAGCATGCAAATAAGACGAAATTTGTTTAAGTCAGCATCAGAATAAAGGCGCCGTCCACCCTCGGTAAGCTCTGTGGGTTTTATCAGATCCTTTGTATCATAAAACTGCACTGTCCGCACTGAAATTTCACAGAGTTTCGCAATTTCACCGGTTGTGTATTGTGACATAAAAACCACCTCCTTACTTACAGTATATTTTATTACGCAGCGTCACGAGCAATAGGCTGCGCAAGGGAATTTCTCAACAGTATACGCATGGCTTCCGGTGTAGCGAATCTTCCAAGCAGATTTTGTTACCGTACGGCAAATAGATGGCTGCTGAAATAGCCATGCATAAAAAGAACGCCTGCGCTTTTGCCCCCTCACGCTAAAAATCTCTGCAGGGGCGCGGTTTAGAACGTTCCCTGCTTCGAACTAAATATACCCGCATTTGTTTTGTGTTGCAAGCGCGCCGCAAATGGCGTATACTGTCGCCATTAGCTGAAAAGGGGGACTCTTGCTCATGGGAAACCAATCGGGAGCAATCCCGACAAAAAAACAGAATTTGGTCCAGGCGCTCAAATTTCTGCTCTTTTCCGCCTCGGCGGGCCTCATCCAGATCGCGAGCTTTGCGCTGCTCAACACGCTCACGGCGCTGCCCTACTGGCCGTGCTACCTCGTCGCGCTGACGCTGTCGGTGCTGTACAACTTCACTGTCAACCGCCGCTTTACTTTTAAATCCGCGACGAACGTGCCGCGCGCGATGCTCCAGATCTTTTTATACTATCTCGTCTTCACGCCGCTGTCCACCTGGTGGGGCAACGCGCTGACCGCGCGCGGCTGGAACGAATATATCGTCCTGTTCGGCACGATGGTCATCAACTTTGTCACGGAATTCTGCGTGTGCCGCTTCATCGTCTACCGCAAGTCCATGTACACGAACGAAGCCGGGCAAAAGGAGCTCGAATCGCTCAAAGCCGAGGAAACAGCGGAAAAATAGTCTTGCAAAGACAAAAGGCTCTCCCGTAACAAGGGAGAGCCTTTTGATTATGCGTTTCCGATCCAGTAGCGGCAAATCGGCGCGCCGTCTTCATCGACCGCCTCATTTTCCAATACGCCGCCGTTGTAAAGGATCACCCGCTGCGAAGGGATGTTATCGGCGTCGCAGGTCACCAGCACACGGGCGATACCCATCGTCCGCAGCTGCCGGAGCGCAAGGCGCAGCACCTCGTTTCCGAGACCCTGCCCGCGGCTCATCGGCGCGATCCCGTAGGCGACATGGCCGCCGTCAATGATGTTGCTCCCGTCGAGATAGTGCCGCAGCGAGGCCGCCCCGACGATGCGCCCTGACGCGTCCTTCATGAAGTAGAATGTCTGCGGCACCTCGCCTGCGCCGGGATCGGTGCGGCACGCTGCCAATCTATCGAGCCAGCGCCGGTAATCTCCGTCATACCGCCGCAGCAGCCCCGGGTTCACGCGGCCGCCGGCGGCGC
This sequence comes from Oscillospiraceae bacterium, assembly GCA_034927165.1. Lineage (GTDB taxonomy): Bacteria > Bacillota > Clostridia > Oscillospirales > Ruminococcaceae > JAYFNU01. Next base: position 15,550 of record JAYFQJ010000004.1, on the reverse strand, counting down.
GCCACGCCGCGAGCGCCGCCGTTGCAGCCTCCTCGTCCAGGAGCGTCGGCAGCGACAAATAATAATCCAAACTCCCCGCCCTTTCTGTCGCCCGCAGCTATTTCATCAGATCGCAAACGGCCGCCGTAAAGGCCATCGGATCCTCCAGCGGCAGGCCCTCGAGCAGCAGCGCCTGGTTGTAGAGAAGATCCGTGTAGCTGTCTACGGTCGCCTCGTCCGCCGGCCAATGCGCCGCGAGCGCCGCGAACGCCGGATGCTGCGCGCTGAGCTCCAGCGCCTTCTGCGCCGTCACGTCGCCGCCGCCCGGCATCGCGCCGAGCGTCTTTTCCATCTCGATGGAGATGGGGCCGTCGCTCGCGAAGCACACCGGGTGCTCGCCAAGCCGCTCGGACAGCCGCACCGCGCTCACCTTGTCGCCGAGGTGCGCCTTCATGTGCTCGAACAGGTCCTTGTACTGCTCGCTCTTTTCGGCGTTTTGTGCCTTTTCCTCGTCGCTGAGCAGACCGAGATCGCCGCTTGATACGGAGCGGAACTCCTTCTCGTCGAACTTGTTCAGGATGCCCATGAGGAATTCGTCCACATCGTCCGAAAGATAGAGAATGTCATAGCCGTGGGAGAGCACCGTCTCGGCCGCCGCGCGGTTGACGGGCTTGTTGTCGCGGTCGGCTGCGGCATAATAGATATACTTCTGCGCCTCCGGCATCGCGTCGCGGTATTCCTTCAGCGTGCGCGGGCAGTTCTCCTTCGCGCTGTGGTATTCGAGCAGCTCCTCGAGCAGCTCCCGCTCGGCGCCGAAGCTTTTATACAGTGCGAATTTGAGCTGCAGACCGAACGCCTTAAAGAATTTGTCATAGTCCTCGCGGCGATCCTTGCGCATATCGAGCAGCTCTTTTTTGATGCGCTTTTCGAACGCTTTTTTGATGACCGCCACCTGACGGTCGTGCTGCAGCGTCTCGCGCGAGATGTTGAGCGTCAGATCCTCCGAGTCGACGAGGCCCTTTACAAAATTGAAGCACTCCGGCAGTACGTCGGCGCAGCGGTCCATGATGAGCACGCCGCGGGAATACAGCTGCAGCCCCGGTTCAAATTCCTTCGTATAAAAATTGTAGTCCGCCGTTTCGGGAATGTACAGCAGCGCGCGGTACTCCGTCGTGCCCTCGCCATGCTGGTGGATGACCGCGAGCGGCGCGTCCCACGCGCCGAATTTCTCGCGGTAAAAGCTCTCGTACTCCTCTTTTGTGATGCTCTTTTTATCGCGCCGCCACAGCGGGACCATGCTGTTGAGCGTCTCGTTCTCCGTGTAGCTCTCGTACTCGTCCTCGGTGCCCTCTTTTTTGCGCTGCTTTTCCACGTCCATGCGGATGGGGTAGCGGATGTAATCGCTGTAGCGCTTGACGAGCGATTGCAGCCTGTAGGCGTCGAGATACTCGTCGTAGTTCTCGTCCTTCGTGTTCTCCTTGAGCGTCAGCACGATCTCGGTGCCGACGGTATCCTTTTCCGTCTCCGCGACGGTATAGCCGTCCGCGCCCGTGGATGTCCAGCGGTAGGCTTTGTCGCAGCCGTACGCGCGCGTCGTCACGACGATCTTGTCCGCGACCATGAACGCGGAATAAAAGCCGACGCCGAAGCGGCCGATAATATCCACGTCGTCGCCCGTCTCGTTCTGCGCTTGAAACTCGCCCGAGCCGCTGTGCGCGATTGTACCGAGATTGCGCTCGAGCTCCTCGTCGGTCATGCCGACGCCGTTGTCGCGAATGGTCAGCGTGCGCGCCGCCTTGTCGACGGCAAGCTCGATGGCGTAGTCCTCGCGCTTCATCCCGACCTTGTCGTCGGTCAGGCTCTTGAAATAGAGCTTGTCGATGGCGTCGCTCGCGTTGCTGATGAGCTCGCGCAGAAAGATCTCCTTGTGCGTATAGATCGAATTGACCATCAGATCAAGAATGCGCTTCGATTCCGATTTAAACTGTTTCTTTGCCAAAAAATCCGCCCCCGTATCCAATGCCTTTCGGCTGATTTGTTTGATTAGCACTCATATGATGTGAGTGCTAAAAATACTATACAACATTTCCTGCGCGAATGCAAGTGCCGTCCGCCGCCGATGCAAAATTTTCGGTGCAAAAAAGCGCCCGCGGAGGCGGGCGCTTTCGGTTTGTTATTTCCGTCCGGGCTGCGGATAGGTATATCGCTCGCCCTTGTAATTCTCGAGCACGACTTCTTTATCGTCGCGGGAGATCACATATTCATAGCCCACGGGGATCTTTCCGCCGCCGCCGGGCGCGTCGATGACGTATTTCGGCAGCGCGTAGCCGGAGATATTTCCCTGCAGCGTATGCATGATGTCGATGCCCGTTTCCACCGTCGTGCGAAAGTGCGAGATGCCCTGCGAAAGATCGCACTGGTAGAGATAGTACGGCCGCACGCGCATTCGGACGAGCCGCAGCAGCAGCGTTTTCATCGTCACCGCGTCGTCGTTGACGCCGCGTAGCAGCACGCTCTGGTTGCCCAGCGGGATGCCCGCGTCCACGATGGCCTCGCACGCGCGGCGGGAATCCGGCGTGATCTCCCTCGGATGGTTGAAATGGGTGTTGATCCAGATTGGCTGGTACTTTTTGAGCATGGCGAGCAGCTCGTCGGTGATGCGCATGGGCAGCACGACCGGCACGCGCGTGCCGATGCGGATGATCTCCACGTGGGGGATGGCGCGCACCGCGCTGATGATATGCTCAAGGCGCTCGGTGCTCATCGTCAGCGGATCGCCGCCGGAGATGAGAACGTCGCGGATCTCTTCGTGCGCGCGGATGTAGTCGAGCGCGACGCGCAGCTCCGCTTCGGTGATGACGCGATCCTCCTCGCCGACGACGCGCCGACGGGTACAGTGGCGGCAGTACATCGAGCACTGCAGCGTCACAAGGAACAACACGCGGTCGGGGTAGCGGTGCACGATGTGCGGCACGGGGCTGTCCCCCTCCTCGTTGAGCGGGTCGGCGAGGTCGTTTCCGTTGGGCACGAGTTCTTCTACCGTCGGCACGCACTGGCGCCGTATGGGATCGTTCGGGTCGTCCGGGTCGATGAGCGACAGATAATACGGCGTGATCGCCATGCGAAAGCAGCGCAGACACGCGTCGATATCACTCTTTTGCGTTTCTGTCAGCCGCAGCACCTTCGCGAGCTGCTGCGCGTCGGTGACGCGGTTCGCAAACTGCCATTTCCAGTCGTTCCAGCGTGGATACCGCGCGGGATAATCAGAGCATCGGATCATCGCGCACACCCCTCCGCCGCGAGGCGGCGCAGCGCCGCTTCGAGCACGCCGCGCACAAGCGCGCCGTAGGGCACGCCCGAAAACTCCGCGAGCATGGGATAATCACTGTAGCCGGGCGCGAGGCCGGGCAGCGGATTGATCTCGATAAAGTAGAGCTCGCCCTGCGCGTCCATCCGGAAATCCGCGCGGGCAAAGTCGCGGCAGCCGAGCGCTTCAAACGCGCGGCGCGCGGCGCCGGTCATCTCCTGCGTCTGCCGCGGCGTCAGCGGCGCGGGACAGATATATTCAACGTATTCCCTGTAGTTTTGCTTTACGCTGTAGCTGTAGACGTGATAGCCGCCCTGCGTCGGCTTGCGATAACGGATCTCCATGGGCGGAAACACGCGCAGCGCGTCGTCGTTGCCGAGCAGCCCGACAGTAAATTCGCGTCCCTCGATGTATTCCTCCGCGAGCATACTCTCGCGGTAAACGCTGCAGCTGCGCCGCACAAGCGCCTCGAGCGCCTGCGGCGTCTCGACGATGCTCACGTCGGAGATTCCCTTGCTCGAGCCCTCGGCGTTCGGCTTGACGATGAGCGGGAAGCGCAGCGGCCGCGCCGCGCGCGTATCCCCGTCCGTCAGCAGCACGGAGGCGGGACAGCGCACGCCCTCCCCCGCGACGATGCGCTTCGTCAGCGCCTTGTCGAGCGCGACGCACAGCGTCGTCTCGTCCGAGCCCGTAAAGGGGATATCGTAGAGGTCGAGCAGCGCGGGGATCTGCGCCTCCCGGCCGCGCCCGCCGTGCCCCTCCGCGATATTGAAAGCGATATCTATGCCGCCGCGCGCGAGCGTCGCGGGCAGGTCTCTGCCCGCTTCCAAGGGAATGGGGACGTACCCGCCCTCCCGCAGCGCGGCGCAGATGGCGTCCACCGTGTCGATGCTGTCGTACTCCGCCTCTTCGTCGACGGCGACGCTCTGTTTGCCGGATTTCAGGTTATAAACAACGCCGACCGTCCGCGGTCGCTTGGGGGGAAGGGGATCGTCCAGTTTCTGTTCGTCCACCGAAAAACACACCAACTCTCATTAATTAGTACAAGCAAATAGTAGACTTTTTTTATCAAAAGTCAAGATGGTTTTTTGCGTTTGTGGCGCTTGCATTTTCAACAATTTTTTTGATGCACAACGGGAGCCGAAAACAGGGCTTTTTTATGAAATTTCGTTTTGACTCTTTTCTTTTCCGGCGCGCCCGGCGGCCGGCGCCGCAGACGGATACCGAGCCGCAGACACAGCTTGCGGCAGCAAAAAAGCGCCCCGGCATACGAGCCGGGGCACTTTGGGTGCGCTGTGTTTACTTGCTGTAGTCGGCGGTGAGCGTCAGTGTCCCGTCCATGAGGGACTGCTTGACGGCGTCCACCTGCGTCTGGATGTCCGCGGGGACCTTGTCGCTGTAGGGCGCGAGAGCGATGACGCCCTCCTTGAGGCCGGGGTTCTCAAGGCCGCCGAAGGTGCCGGCCTCGATGAGATCGATCTGGGATGTGATCATCTTCGGGATGCTCACGAGCAGGCTCGTCAGGCACAGGCCGTCGTCCACGAGCGAGGCCTGATCGGAGGTATAGCCGATGCAGTAGACGCCCTTCTCGTTGCACGCCTCAAACGCGCCGAGGCCCGTCTCGTCGCAGGTCTGCAGGATGACGTCCACGCCCTGCTCGATCATGGCGAGCGCCGTCTCCTTGCCCGTGCCGGAGTCGTTGAAGGTGCCGGTGATGACGGTCTTGACCTCGATGTCCGCCTTCGCGGCTTTCGCGCCCTGCACGAACGCGTTTTTGTCCGAGCACTGGGTCGTGTTGTCGCCGCCGCCGATATAGCCGATGATATTGCTCTCGCTCATGAGCGCGGCGAGATAGCCGGACACATAGGCGCCCTCGAATTCCTTGTAGTCATAGAAAGCGATGTTCTGCGGAAGGTCGCCGCCCTCCGGGGGGTTGCCGGTGATGAAGAAATAAACGTCGGGATAATCCTGCGCGACGCGCACGCAGGCGTCGCCGTACTGCACGCCGTGGCCGATGACGAAATCATAGCCGTCCTCGCAGTAGGTGCGGAAGGTGGACTCCATATCGGCCGCCTGCACGTCCTCGGTATAGGCGATCTCATAGCCCTGCAGCTCCAGCTCCTTGAGCCCCTCGTAGGCGCCCTGGTTCCAGGACTTGTCGGTGATATAGCCGGGCAGGAGGATGGCGATCTTGCTGACGCCCGTGTCCTCCTGTGCCGACGTTTCTGCGGCCGTATCCTTCGGCGCACAGGAAACGCACAGCGTCAGCAGCAGCACGGCGCTCGCGATGAGTGAAACAATTCTTTTCATATTTCTTTCTCCTTTTTTGATGTTTATATCTTCATCCTTTCGGAAGGACGACAGGGGGATCAGCGGCTCTCCTTCGTGTAGGGATTGCCGAGGTCCTTCGGCGCGCGGATGTTGCGGCCGAAGAGCATGAGGCTCAGCAGCGTCACGAGATACGGCAGCGCCACAAAAAACTGGTACGGCAGCGGGGAGCCGAGCGCCTGCAAGCGCAGCTGAAGCGCCTGTACGGTGCCGAACAGCAGCGCCGCGCCGACGGCGGACAGCGGATTCCAGCGCGCGAGAATGGTGATCGCAAGACAGATGAACCCCCGCCCCGCCGACATATTTTCCGTAAAGGTGCCCACCATCCCGAGCGACAGGAACGCGCCCGCGAGGCCCGCCATGCCGCCGCTGAACAAATAACCGAAATACCGCATACGCGGCACGGAGATGCCCGCCGCGAGCGCGGCCTTCGGGTTTTCGCCGGCCGCAGTGATCTGCAGACCGAATTTTGTGCATTTGTGGATAAACAGCGTGAGCAGCGCCATGCCCACCGCCGTGTAGACCAGCGCGTTCTGCTTGAACAGCACCTCGCCGACATAAGGTATCTTTGACAAAAGCGGGAGTTCGAGCGTCGGCAGAATGTCCACCTTCGCCTTGTCGGTGCTGACGCCGAAGCTCGCGCGGTACAGGAAATTTGTAAAGCCCAGCGCGAAGATATTGAACATGATGCCGACCACCGACTGATCCTGTCGGCGCGACACGCACCAGAACGCGACGAGCAGCGCGCCGAGCATACCTGCGGCAACGCCCGCTGCAATACCCGCCAGCAGGCTGCCCGACTTGTAAGCGGCGAGAAAGGCGAACAGCGCCGCAATGAGCATCTGCCCTTCGAGGCCGATGTTCATGACGCCCGTCTTCTGCGCGGTGATCTCCCCGACCGAGCCGAGCAGCAGCGGCACGCACACGCGCACGCCCGCGGCGAACAGGGGAACGAGAAACGCTGCGGATAGGATATTCATCGCGCTCTCCCTCCTCTGCGGCGTTTTTTGGCGGCGTCCTCCGCATAGCTCATGCCGAGCAGTATGAACAGCACGATGAGCGCTTCGAGCACATTGACAAACAGCGAGGAGACGCCGGTCTTGACCTGCATCGTCTCCGCGCCCGAATTGAGCGCCGCGAGCAGCACTGAGGACAGCGCGACACCCGCGGGATGCAGCATTCCGAGCAGCGCCGCGACGACGCCGTCGAAGCCGTAGGAGCCGCCGAGCCCCTCGAGCAGACGCGTCTGGGTGCCGACGACCTCAATGGCGCCGGCCGCGCCCGTATACAGGCCGCTGATGCACATGGCGAGCAGATAATACCGGCCCTTTCGGATGCCCGCGTAGGTCGCGGCGGGAACGCTGCCGCCGAGCACGCGCAGCCGGTAGCCGAAGCGCGTGCGGTCGATGACGACGGCGTATATGAGCAGCCCCCCGACGGCGATGAGGACGCCCGCGTTCATGCGCGAGCCGCTGAACAGCCGCGGCAGCGTCGCCGTGAGCTTCGCCGACTGCGGAATGTTGCCGACCGGATCGCGCAGCGGATAATAAACACAGTAGCTGAGCAGCTGCACCGCGAGATAATTGAGCATGAGCGTCGTGATGATCTCGCTCGCGTGGAACGCCGTTTTGATGACGCCCGCGAGCCCCGCCCACAGCGCGCCAAACAGCGCGCCGACAAGAATGCCGACAGGAATGGACCACCCGCCGAGCGACGCGCCGAAGCCGGAGACGCCCACGACCGTCATGCCGATGGCGCCGAGGCAGATCTGCCCCTCGCCGCCGAGATTGCTGAGCTTGGCGCGAAAGGCGTAGGACACGCCCGTCGCGGTCAGCAGGATCGGCGTCAGCTTGATGCTGATCTCCCCGATGCTCGAAAAGGAGCGGAAGGGACGCAGCAGCAGATAGAAGTACGCCTCCAGCGGGTCGACGCCGAGGATCAGCAGAAAGATCGCGCCGACGGCGAGCGCCGCAAGCACAGACGCAAGGATGATCAGCGCTTTACGCAGCAGGCCGCCCGCCCCGTCCGCCTTTTCACGCGCCATGCTGCGTCACCCCCATCATGAGCATACCAAGCTCCCGCACGGAGGTGTCGTCCGCCGCGACCTCGCCCGCGACGCTGCCCTTGAACAGCACGAGGATGCGGTCGCACAGTGCGAACAGCTCCTCAAAATCTCCCGACAGCAGAAGGACGCCCGCGCCGCCGTTGCGCGCTTCGAGGATCTTGCTGCGAATAAAATTGCTCGCCTTTATATCGAGTCCGCGCGTGGGGTAGGAACAGATGAGCACGCGCGGCCGCGCGTTGAGGCTGCGCGCGATGATGAATTTTTGCAGATTTCCGCCCGAAAGATTGGCGGTGCGCTCGCTGAGGCTGCGCGCGCGCACGTCGTACTGCGCCATCGCCCGCTCGGTCTCGGCGCAGACCTCGCCGTAATCGATCAGCCCGCCGCGCTTGGTCGGACAGTCGTTTCTGAGTATCCAGTTTTCATACAGCGGAAAGCCCGAAACCGCGCCCACCGCATTGCGGTCGGCGGGGATATAGGCGATGCGCTTATCGATAAAATCCCGCGCACTGCGGGTGTCGAGCTCGTCGCCCTCAAAGAGCACCCGCCCCCCGTCGGCGCGCCGTACGCCCGCGAGGACCTCGGCGAGCTCGCTCTGCCCGTTGCCGTCGACGCCCGCGACGCCGACGATCTCGCCCGCGCGCACCGACAGCGACACGCCGCGCAGCGTGCGCACGCCGCGGTTGTCCGACGCGCACAGATCCTCCGCCGTCAGCAGCTCGCTGCCCTGCGCGCGGTGTTCTCTGCACAGCGCAGGCGTCTCCAGCTCCTCGCCCACCATCATGCGCACGATCTTTCTCTTGTCGGCCTGCGCCGTTTCGAGCGCGCCGCACACGCGCCCCTGCGAGAGCACGGTGATGCGGTTGCTGACGGACAGCACCTCCTCGAGCTTGTGGCTGATGAAGATGATGCCCTTGCCTTCTCCCGCGAGACGGCGCATGATCGCAAACAGGCTGTCGCATTCCTGAGGCGGCAGCACCGCCGTCGGCTCGTCAAAAATGAGCACATCCGCGCCGGTGTACAGCAATTTCAGTATCTCGATCTTCTGCTGCGCGGCGATGCCCAGCTGCTCGACGGGGCTGCGCAGGTCCACTTCGATGCGGAACTGCTCCATGAGAGCGCGCAGACGCGCCTCCGTCTTTTTCCGGCTGCGCAGCGCAAGCGGGGAATCCCTGCCGATGAGAAATATGTTGTCCAGCGCGCTGAAGCTGCCCACGAGCATGAAATGCTGATGCACCATGCCGATGCCGTTCGCGAGCGCGTCGCGCGGCGAGGCGATGTCCGCGGGGCGTCCCTGTACGCGGATCTCCCCCGCGTCGGCGCGATAGATGCCGTAGGCGACGTTCATGAGCGTGCTCTTGCCCGCGCCGTTTTCTCCGAGCAGCGCGTGGATGTCCCCCGCGCAGACGTCGAAATCGATCGCGTCGTTCGCCGTGAAGCCTCCGAATTTTTTTGTGATGCCCTCAAGCGCGAGCAGCGGCGTGCTGTTTTCCATCTCTGTTCCTTCCGTCCGGGTTGTCGTTGGTCGGATCGTCCCCTATTTGCAGTGGCTTTCGCACCACAGCTCCTGCACCGGCGGGATCTGCTCGCGCATACCCGGCGCGAGGCGCGCCCAGATGACGCCCCTGCACGGGCGCGGGAATTCGTGGCGCGTTTCGAGGATGCGCGTGGGCGTGACGATATAATCGATCGCCGTGTCGTACTCCTCCACCGTCACCTCGACGTCCGCGACCTGGCAGTCGTGGCCCGCGCCGACGATGACGGTCGACGCGTCCGCGATGCCGCAGCTCGACAGCATCGCCCACTCGAGATCGAAATAACCGTGTCCCTTGCCGAAGCGTATGCCGCTCGGGGTGATGGCGGACGCGCCCGTGACCATCATATCGATGTGGCCGACGGATTCCTTGAGCTGTGCGAGCGTCTGGTGCTTCCAGTAGCGACCCACGCCGTCGAGCAGCGAGGCGACCTCCTCCTTGCCGGCGGGGATCTGGCCCGGTTTTATGATAAAAAAGCCGCGCGTGATGCCGTAATTCGTCATGACGACGGTCTTTTTGTCAAGAAACGCCCGCTCGCGCAGCGTCTCGAGGTTGTTGTCCGGCGTAATAAAGAGAACGGAGGCATTCTTGTACATATCCGTGGCGGTCAGCAGCGCCGTGCCCTTTTCGCTCCCCTCGTAATCGCAGATAAACTCGGAAAATTCCCAGCTGAATTTGGAGTCCGGCTTCGCGACTTGCAGAAGCTCCTCCCAGATTTTTAAGCGCGCCGTCTTTGCGTCCATGATAAAATCCTCCCGATCCTTATACTTCAAAATAAAAAGCGTCCTTTCGATCCAATCGAAAGGACGCGCCTTTTGCAGGCAAAAACAAAGAAAGCATCGAAAAAAACAGCTTCCCGATGCGTTTATTTGCCGTCCTTCCGTAGCGTAGACTGTGGGCAGTCACGTAGAGACTCCCGCCCCATTATGGCGGGCTAATACGGAAACAGAACTCCAACATAGACAGGGTATCACACTTGCGCGCCCTTTGCAAGCCAAAAGAAGCGCCGTCCGCGCGTCGCTTTTTATGTATTTTTGACAGTAATTTTTTTAAATTTTCGGCTGACTGTACAATAGCTTTTCTGCGATCCCCGTTATAAGCTGAAAACGGTTCTTTTGTTGCTTCTTTCCCCTTGATATAATTTTGAAAAATCCTGCTCCAAACCGTCGAAAAGTCGAAAAAAGGAAGGACGAGCCATGAAACTGTACTGTGCAAACGCCCGGCCGTTTATCTACGCCGCCTTTTCGCAAACGGACGCCGACACGGCGGTGCCCGTGCTCGAGAAGCTCGCGGCGCAGTCCGTGGAGTTCTGGTACGGCTTTGACGACCGCCGGGCGGAGTACCGCCGGCTGGAGGCCGCGCACGCGGTCCTTCTGTTCATCAGCCGCGCCTTTATAGCCGAGCCGCGCGCGCAAAAGCTGGTGCGGCAGGCCGTCGCTCATAACAAAAACATCCTGTGCGTCTATCTCGAGCCCGTCGCGCTGCCGCCGGGCCTCGCCATGCAGCTCGGCTCGCTGCAGGCGCTCGAGCGCGCCTCCTTTAAGAGCGACGACGCCTTTTTCGACAAGCTCAGGGGAGCGGAGATATTCTCGGACATGAAGCTGACGTCCGCGCAGAGGCGCTTTCAGCGCGACCGCGGCATCCTGTCCGTCGCGATGCCCATCGCCGCGGCAGCGCTCGTGTTCTTCGCCGTGGTCTATCCGCTGCTCATCGCGCCGCGCGCCGCGGCCGCCCAGACGATGGATTCCCTCGGCTTGCAGGGACTCACAAAAAGCGACCTTGCGTCCATCACCGAGCTGCACATCGTCGGCGACAGGGTCTATGACGGCACCGTATTTGCATCCTATGACGACAATGGTCTTTTGCAGTGTGAGGCTCAAGGCACGCAGGAGAGCGGCATTCCGCTGGGGACGATCAGCGACCTGTCCGCGCTCGCGCAGCTGCCGAATCTCGAGGTGCTCGAGCTGGAGGGGCAGCAGATCAGCGACATCACGCCGCTGTTCTCCCTCACAAAGCTGCGCCGGCTGGTGCTCAACTGCAACCCCGTGAGCGACCTCACCGGCATCGCCGCGCTCTCCAATCTTGAGGATCTGCTGCTGACGGATACCCACGTCCGCGACCTGTCCCCGGTGGCGAACATGCCGAAGCTGCGCATGCTGCAGGTGAGCAACACCTATGTGCGGGACATCGGCGTTGTCTCGACGCTCCAAAAGCTGGACACGCTGATGTTCGACAACACCTATGTGACCGACTGGAGCCCCATCGCCGCCATCCCCGTGCGGCAGGGCGTATCCTACTCGCTGAGCATGCGGCAGATCGAGGGGGACGTCTCCGTCCTCGCGGCGCTGCCGGAGTATAACGAGCTGACGATCGACGGCGGCGACAAGGCGGTCGTCCTGTCGGCGCTCGAGGGAAAATCCATCAGCCAGCTGATGTGGGCGGGCTCGCGACTCACCAGCATAGAGGAGCTCGGCGGCATCGAGGGCGTAAAGCTCCTGCATCTTCCCCACGACGCTTACCTGACCACGCTCGCGGGCATCGAGCATTTTCCGCAGCTCGTCGAGCTCAAACTCGTCGACTGCCCGAACATCGACACGCTCGAGCCGCTGCTGTCGCTCAAGCTGCTGTATAGTGTGACCATCAGCGAGGACATGCGCGGGCTCGCGGACGCGCTCGGCGAGACGCAGTTCAAGATCGAATATTCCGAGAATTAAAGGAGGATACGGCTGTGCGGGGCTTTGATTTCGCGCCCTACGAGGGCGCCGACCCTTATATTTTCGTCCGCTGCGCACGCGACGCCGCCGCCGCGCCTTTCATCAACGATCTGTGCCGGCGCGGCGTGCGGGTGTGGTTCGACGTTTGCGGCGACATGGGCGCGGCGCCGCCCGACCTTGTTGCGGACCGGCTGCGGAGCAGCGCGGGCGCGGTCTTTCTGCTGTCGGAAAGGGCCTGCGCGAGCCTTGATTTTCGCAACAGCGTCAACTACGCGCTCAGCGAGCGCAAGCGGATGCTGACGGTATCGCTCGAGGACTTCGCGCTCTCGCAGGGGCTCGAAATGCAGCTTGCAAACGTTCCGGATCTGAAGGCCTTCGCCCTCGACCGGGACGCGCTGCTCGGCGAGGTGCTGCGCAGCGCCGCGCTGTCGCAGGAGGCGCTCGGCGAGGGACAGCCGTCCCCGCGGCTCACCCGAAAAAGGGCGGCGCTGCTCACGGCGGTCGCCGTGTGCCTTGTCGCGGGATTTCTTGCGGCGGCGTTCTTCGTCACAAAGGGCCGCATCGCGTATTACAACTCGCCCGCGTGGCTGCTGCGGGAGACAAACGCGCAGTCCTATGTGGATATCACCGCGTTTGATCCGGACGAGGCGCTCGCCGCGCTCGCCGGGAAGCAGGTGGACACGCTGTATATGGCCGACATGGGGCTTCAATCCTTAGAGGGCGTCGAGGACGTCCGCGCGCGCGTCGTCGACGTGTCCGGCAACGGCGACGTCCCGACGCTCGACTTGCTGCTGCAATGCGAGGGGCTCGAGACGGTGCGCATCAGCCAGGACATGACCGTCTTTACGCGGTCGCTGCTCGACGCGGGTCTTCGCGTCGAGCTCACGAAATAGGAGGGCGCGGTATGGAGCAGCGTTTTATCCCCGCCTACGACGGAAAAGAGCCGTTCATCTTCGTCAGCTACGCCCACCTCGACTCCCCCGCCGTGCTCGAGATTATCAGCCGGCTGTTCGACGGGAAATACCGCCTGTGGTATGACGAGGGCATCGCGCCCGGCAGCGAATGGCCGCACAATATCGCGCAGCATCTCGCGGACAGCGACACCGCGCTCATCTTTCTGTCTGCAAACTCCCTGCGCTCGCCAAACTGCGAAAACGAGGTCGCGTCCGCCGTGCATGGGCAAAAAAACATAATCGAGGTCTCCCTTGACGGCAGCCGCCACCCCCTGCTCGCGGACTGCGCGGCGATTTCGGACGCGGCGCAGCTTGCGGACGCGCTGCCTGTGCGATGCGTCGGCGACGGCGTGAGCGGCTACAGCAGGGAGATCGTGAAGGCGCGCTCGCACAGCCTGTGGAATCTGCTGATCGCCGCGGCGGTGCTGCTGAGCGCGTGCTTCGGCACGCTGCTGTACGGTCTGAACGGCGGCTGGTTCGACAGCTATCTCGGCATCGACGACACGGCGTCGGCCGTGAGCGCACAGGCGCCCGTCGAGGAAGATCGCGTCGACGTCGGGCAAGGCCTCCTCGAGCAGGCGCTGCTGCAGCAGTCGGACAAGGGCTATCTGCTGGACGCGGTCGAGTTCTCCTCCCCACAGGCGGAAACGAACTTCAAGTACTGCATCGGATGGCCTCCCGAGGAGCCCGTCACCTACGCGGACCTCACCCGCATCGACACGGCGTCGCTGGAGCTGCACGGCGTCGCGGGCGCCGAGCTCGCGCTGGTCCCCTATCTGCCGTCGCTCGAGCGGCTGTACCTCAACGACTGCTCCCTCACGAGCCTTTCGCCGCTCACCGCGTGCGCAAAGCTCACCGAGGTCGTGCTCAAAAAGGACACGCTGCCCGTCGACATCCCGCAAGGCGCGCGGTTCACCGTCTGCTTCGAGCGCTGATCGTTTTGCAAAAGAAAAGCCGCGTCCGATCGTTTCGGACGCGGTTTCTTGCTATTGCCGGATCTTTTCGGGCATGCGCGGGATGAAGACGTCCGCGCCGTACGGCTCGGTATAGCCCCACCCCGCGATCTCTGCGTCGGCGGCGGCGTTTGCCGCGTAGGCGACGAGCGCCGTGACGCCGACAGGCAGCGCGCTTTCATCGAGATCAAATTTTCCGTTGTGGTGCTCCGCGCAGCAGCCCTTCTCCTCATTGCGCACGCCGAGGAAGCCGAACGCGCCGCGGTAGCGCGCGAGATACTTGGAAAAGCTCTCCGTGGCGAACCACGGCGGCGTCTGTGTCAGCGTGCCCGCGGGCAGCAGCTCGGACGCCCATGCGCGCGCCTTTGCGGCGGCGGCGGGATCGTTGATGGTCGGCTCAAAGAGGATCGCCATCATCGGCGCGAACCCGACGCTGCATTTGTTCATCGCCGCCGTGTGCTCGCAGACGCTCTTGAATACGGCGAGCGCCTTTTCGCCCTCCGCGCGGCTGAAATACCGGATCGTCCCCAGGATGCGGGCGGTGTCGGAAAAGACGTTGTTGGTCGCGGCGTCGCCCCGGATGGAGGTGATGCCGAGCGTCGCCGTCTCTCCGGGCGTGATCTGGTTCGCAAACGCGATCGCCGCGTTGCCGAGGATCGCCGCGGCGCAGAAGACGGGATTCACGGACAGGTCGGGCCGAGAGCCGTGGCCGCCGCGCCCGCGCACCGTCGCGTCGACAAGAATGTAGCCCGCGAGGCGCGCGCCGTCGTCGATATTCAACCTGCCATGCTCGAGCGCCGTGGAGACGTGCAGCGCAAACACCGTGTTCACATCGCGCGCTTTGAGCTGCGTGAGCATATCCGCCCAGCCGTCGCCGAGCTCCTCGCCCCATTCAAAGCAGAAATAGATGCGCCCGCACAGCGCGCCGCGCAACTCATACAGCACCCGCATGGCGCTCAGCAGCATGGCCGCGTGCGCGTCGTGCCCGCAGGCATGACAGGCGTTCGGGTCGTCCGACACGCACGCGCGCGGTCCCTGCATATTCTCCGGGTCCTCCCGCAGCGGCAGCGCGTCGATATCCGCGCGCAGCGCAACGCCGTTGCCCGGCCGGCCCGTATCGAGCGTGACGATGCGGCCCGTTTCACCTGCGCGCTCCACCGGCAGCCCGAGCTTCTTCGCCTCCTCCTCTATAAAAGCGCTCGTCTTGTACTCAAAGCCCGAGCGCTCTGCGAGACGGTGCAGCTTCCGCCGCATTTCGATCGTATAGGATTCGGCAGCCTTCACCTGCTGCTCGATCATTTCCTTCGACGGCATACGATTCCTCCGCTTGTTTTTCTTTTTGCTATCATACACCGGATCCCCCGCTTTTTACAAGGCGCGGGCGGATTTTCGTTTCTCGCGGTGCTATTTGCGCGGGAATATGGTATACTCGCTTTAATAAGAACAAGGAGAGTTTTTTTGTATGGCGCTGACGATTGATTCAAAGATCAAGGAGCTAATGGCAAACGAACAGGCGCGCAGGGAGGTCGACGTCATCGTGCCGGGTCTGACGACGCACCCCTCCATCGGGCTTGCCAAGAATATGACGCTGCGGCGCTGCGCGACGCTGCTGCCGGACAAGCTGACGCCCGCGGTCATGGAGCAGATCGCAGCGATGCTCGCGCGCGTCGCGGGCGACGCGTCGCTCGCGGACGGCGGCGAAGCCGCCGCGGCGGCGGC
>JAYFQJ010000111.1:0-12192 GCA_034927165.1 Oscillospiraceae bacterium | reverse complement strand
ACGCAGCGGCCGCAGCGGATACACGGCTCGTTTTTCGGCAGATCCGTGCTGCACTTTGTCAGCGCGAGGATGCCGTTGTTGTTCTTGAGCAGCGGGAACGCGTCGGTGTAAAGCGCCGTGCCCATCATCGGGCCGCCCATGAGCAGCTTTTCCGGCTCGCCCGCGCAGCCGCCCGCCGCTTCGATGAGCGTCCGGATGGAGGTGCCCACGGGCGCGAGCAGGTTGCAGGGCTGCTCGATCGCGTCGCCCGCGACCGTCACGCGGCGGCTGACAAGCGGCATACCGGTCGTAAGATAGTGCGACAGCGCCGCGAGAGTGCTCACGTTGAAGACGAGCACGCCCGCGTCGCTGGGCAGCTTGCCCATGGGAACGACGCGCTTCGTCGTGTTGTAGATAAGCACCTTTTCAGCGCCCTGCGGATAACTGCTTTTGAGTGTGACGACCTCGCAGCGACCCGCCGCCTTTTCGCGCAGCAGCGCGGCGGCCGCCGGCTTGTTGTCCTCGATCGCAAGGACGACCCGCTGCAGACCGAGGTGCTTTTGAACGGTGAGGGCTCCGTCGAGGATCGCGTCGGCGTCCTCGAGCATCGCGCGGTAATCGCTCGTGATGTGCGGCTCGCACTCCGCGCCGTTGACGACGAGAGTGTCGACCGCGCTTCCCTTCGGAATACTGAGCTTGACGTGGGACGGAAAGCCTGCGCCGCCGAGACCGACGATGCCGGAATGCGACACCGCCTCCACGAGGGAGGCCGCGTCGTGTACCGACGGCGGCTTGAGCGCCGGGTCGGGCGTGAAGCAGCCGTCGCTTTTAATAACGACGGCGGCGGCGCGCAGACCCGTGGGGGTGAGCACCGTAGTGATCTCCTTGACTGTGCCGCTGACGGAGGCATGAACGTCGGCGCTGACAAATCCGTGCGCTGCGCCGACCTTTGTGCCCACAAAAACGGCGGCCCCTTTTTCCACACAGACGTCCGCCGGCGCGCCGATGTGCTGCGCCATAATGAGCGTTACCTCATCCGGATGCAGCAGCGGACGTGTCGCGCAGTCCTGCGTGGTCTTGCAATGGGGGACGCGGATACCTTTGATAGACAAAAGAATTGAACTCCTTTCTTCATATCGCCAAGAACTGCCCCAGATTCCGAAGGAGCGTGTTCTTATAATAGCCGTGTTTCAAAACGGACGCGATGCGCGCGGCTTTTCCGCGCGCGGCCATCGCGCCGTAATCCGCGCACAGCGCGTACTGCGCGGGCGTGAGCTTGTCCCGAAAGGTCTCGGCAAAGCAGCCGGCCTGCGCGAACATGGAGGCGTAGACTGCGCGCATCCGCGCGCGCCGCGTCAGCTTCTTCGCCGACGCGAGCAGGTCGCCCGCGTCGTAGGCGCCCACCTCGTTGCCGCCGTGCTGACGGTATAGGATGAGCGGCTCGTCCACGACGCCGATATGCCCGAACGCCGCCGCGCACAGCGCGAGCCACCAGTCGTGCATCACCGAGTGCGCGGGCTGCTCGCGCACGAGCGCGCGCAGCGCGCGGTTGATCATAACGGTGCAGCCGGTCACGTTGTTCTGCACGAGCAGATTTTTGAGCGAGTCCCGCCGCGGCGAAAGCCTCTCGTAGGCGAACAGCGAGGGCGCAATGATATTGAGCTGCGCGTCTGCGACCGCAAGGTCTGTGTGCACGAGCAGCGGCGTATCGCTGCCGTACTGCGCTTCAAGCGCGCGCATTTTCTCGCGCGTCCTTCCGATCTTCTCCGGCAGCCAGAAATCGTCGGCGTCGGCGAACATGATATAGTCGTTGTCGCAGCCCAGCAGCAGTTGATAAAAATTATTCTGCGCGCTGCCGCTTTGCACATCCGACACCGTCACGCGCACGCGCTCGTCCGTGATGCCCCGCAGGATCGTCGCCGTTTCGTCCGTCGAGGCGTCGTCCCGCACGAGCAGCTCAAAATCCCGGTATTCGCCCGCAAGGATCGAATCGACCAGCTCGAGCACATACGGCGCGCTGTTGTACGTCGCAAGCAGGACGCTGACGTCCCCGTTCACGCGCCGTATGCGGCCTTGAAGACCGCCGCCACCTGCTCGAGCGTCGCCGCGCCCTCGTGGAGTTTCTTTTCGCCGACGTAATACGTCGGCACATAGTAATAATCGTATTGCTCAGCGCGCGCGTTTTGCTCGCGCTCGTCCACCATCTCAAAGGGGATGTCCTTGTACTCCGGATGCTGCGAGAGCAGCTGCTCGTTGAATCGCATGGCCTTTTGGCAGTACGGGCAGGTCTTCATCATGAACATCGTTATCTTTTCCATTGTGTGCGCTCCTTATGTCGTTCCCGTGCGGGAGAGTGATAAATAATTAACGAAGGAAAACGCCCGCGCTTTCGGCAGGCATTCGTTTTCTATTTCGAGAAGGCTGCGTCCGCCAGCGACTGGGCCGCGTCATAGTTGTCTGCGATGATGAAGGCGACATAGACGCCCGACTGCTCGATCACCGCGTTCTCAATGCGCGGCAGCGCTTGTGTGTTATAGGACTCATAGGTCTTGTAAAGATCGTCCCGCCGCGCCCCGAGCGATTTCACTAGATCCTTTGCGGCGCCCTCGCTCTTACAGACGAACAGACCGTATTCCTCGCCTGTCGCGCCAGAGCCCATGTAATATTCCGCGCTGTCGCATTTGGAAATATCCAGGCCGACGACGTCGGTGATCACGCTGTCTCGCGCGGCGACGAGCTCGTCGTCAAACAGGTCGGCGCTTTGGATATCGCTGCGCAGCGCGTCCATGTCGACGTCGACGGGCGCGCTGCCGCAAGCGGAAAGCGCAAGCACCAGCGTGAGAGCCAGCACCGCCAAATATCTTTTTTTCACTTTAAACTCCTTACTGAATCAGGTCGACAAAACATTGTGACTAAATCACATAAATTATTCAAAAAAACCCACAAGTAATTCTATCCCATGCTGCGAAGAATGTCAACGACTGCGGACGCGCTCTTGCAAAAAATCAAATATGTATTATAGTATAAATACGTTCGGGAAAAAGAGGGACGACCGGAATTGCCGCCGGCCGTCCGTTCTCTTTCAGCGCGGGGGTGCAGCGGCGGTCGACGGCGGTTCGACGCGCAGCAGGGCGTAGTTCATCAACGCGCGCCGATGGCACGCACATGCGTTGCGGCACAGCGACAGCAGCCGCGTGCGGCGCAGCACCACGCATTCGCAGCGCGTCTTCGCCGTGAGCATACAGCGCCCCGCGACGGCGTCGCCGCGCGCGGCGGAAAACGGCGCGGCGCAGGGCGGCTGTACGGACGCCTCGCCGCAGACGAGGAAAGCGACGCTGTCGGCGTCGAGCGACAGAGCGCAGTTGTTGCCGAGCGCTTTATATTTTCCGTCCAGACAATTGAGCAGCTGCGCCGCCTCTTCTCCGGTGAGCGACGCGAAAACGGAGCAGCGCAAAAGCGTCTCCCGATTCACAGGCGATCCCTCCTCGAAATAAGCCTATGCGCCGGAAGACGCCCGGTTGCGCGTTTTCATCAAAGGTCCGCGACGAATTTGTCCGCGTGCTCGAGCGCGCGCTCGACGCAGGTGATCTTTTTTCGGATGCGGCGCTTCATAAGCGCCGTGTCGAAGCAGCCCCAGCGCACGCAGGCGTATGCCGCGCCGGCGAGGATCGCCGCATGGAAAAGAACGACGCCGAGGGTCTTTAATTTACACATGTTTATCACGCTCCTTCGGGGATAGCATTGCCCGAACGCGTGGAAATAATCACTGATGATTTCGGAGGAAGAAAGCATGGAACAAAACAACAAGAAGACGAGGGATCTCGTGACGGTCGGCCTTATGGCCGCCCTGGTCTTTATTTTTACGTATATCCATATCGACATTCCGACGCCGCTGGGCAAGACGATGCTGCATCTGGGCAACGTCATGTGCATCCTCGGCGCATTTTTGTTCGGCAAAAAGAAGGGCGCGCTCGCCGCGGGTATCGGCTCGATGTTTTACGACCTGTTCGACCCCGCGTTCGTCGCGCAGTGCTGGATCACCTTTATCATGAAATTTGCAATGGCGTGGGTCGCGGGTGCGATCGCCGAGGGCGGCGCGAAGAAAGCGGACGCTCCCGCCGACGGGACCGGGAAGCGCGGACGCTTCGGCCGGACCATCCCGGCGGCGCTGTGCGGCGCGGTGACCTATGTCGCGCTGTATATGGCGAAAACCTTCGTCATCAATTACTGGGTCTACCAATATGAGCTGCAGACGGTGCTCACGACGATGATCACAAAGGGCACGACCTCCCTCGTCAACGCGCTCATCGCCGTTACGGCGTCGGTGCTGCTCAACACCGCGATCCGCCCGGCGCTCGAGAAGGCGGGACTCACCGAGCGCATCGGCGTCATTCGATGAAGCTGAACATCGTCCTCGTCGAGCCGCAGATCCCGCAGAACACCGGCAATATCGCGCGCACCTGCGCCGCGACGGGCGCGCGGCTGCATCTTGTGAAGCCGCTGGGCTTTCGCATCGACGACGCGAAGCTCAAGCGCGCGGGCCTCGATTACTGGCATTTTCTCGACATCAGCTATTACGAGGATCTCGCGGACTTTTTCTCCAAAAACGGCGGGCCGTTTTACTATTTCACGACAAAGGCGCAGCGGGTCTATGCGGACGCCGCCTATGAGGACGGGTGCTATATCGTCTTCGGGCGGGAGGATGCGGGGCTGCCCGAATCGCTGCTGCGTGAAAATTACGACCGCAGCGTTCGTATGCCGATGATCGAGGGCGCGCGCAGCCTCAATTTGTCGAACACCGTCGCGATCGCGGCGTATGAGGCGCTGCGGCAGCACGGCTTCGAGGGCCTCCGGGCGCAGGGCGCGCTGACGGGGCGGGAATAACCGCAGGTTCGATTTTACCCCGACGCGCGGGTATGGTATAATATTACATCAAGCTGAGTTTGCGCGATCAAAGTACGGAGGAGACCGCCATGCCGCAAAATACGCGCGGAATTTCCGCGATCGTCGCCGCGATGACGGCGGAAGAAAAAGCCGCGCTGTGCTCGGGCGCCGATTTTTGGCACACCGAAGCGCTGCCGCGCCTGGGCATAGAGCCGGTCATGATGACCGACGGACCCCACGGCCTGCGCCGCGAAAAGGCGAACGGCGGCGTGCTTCAGGAGAGTTGGCCGGCGACCTGTTTTCCGACGGCGGCGACGCTCGGCTGTTCCTTTGACCGCGCGCTGCTGCGCCGTCTGGGCGAGGCGCTCGCGGACGAGGCGCTCGAGCAGGGCGTGTCGATGGTGCTCGGCCCGGGCGTCAATATGAAGCGCTCGCCGCTGTGCGGGCGCAATTTTGAGTATTATTCCGAGGATCCGCTGCTCGCGGGGGAGCTCGCGGCGGCGATGGTGCAGGGGATGCAGAGCCGCGGCGTCGGCGTGTGCGTCAAGCATTACGCCGCCAACAACCAGGAGGACAAACGCCTTGTCAGCGACAGCATCGTCGACGAGCGCACGCTGCATGAGCTGTATCTTGAGGCGTTCCGCATCGTGGTGCAAAAGGCGCGCCCGTGGGCGGTCATGAGTTCCTACAACAAGATCAACGGAAGCTACGTCGGGGAGAGCGAAGCGCTGCTCGGCGGGGTGCTGCGCGGAGAATTCGGTTTTGACGGTCTTGTCGTGAGCGACTGGGGCGCGGTGAACGACCGCGCCGCCGCGCTGCGCGCGGGGCTCGATCTCGAGATGCCCGGCAAGGCCTCCGCTGCGACGCAGGATATCCTCGACGCGCTGCGGGACGGTTCCCTGCGCGAGGAAACGCTCGATGCGAGCGCGGGGTGGGTACTGGAGTTTGTCCGGCGCTGCCGGAGCGCCGACAAGCGCAGCCCCGGTGCGGAGATATATAAAAAGAATCATCAGCTCGCGCGCGCGGCCGCGGCCGCGTGCTGTGTGCTGCTCAAAAACGACGGCGCGCTGCTGCCGTTTGCGGACGACGCGCCCGTTGCCGTGATCGGCCGCTTTGCGAAGCAGCCGCGCTTTCAGGGCACGGGCAGCTCCCGCATTGCTCCGACCGAGATCACGTCGGTGACGGACGAGCTCGATATGCGCGAGCGCAGCTATGTGTACGCGGACGGCTACAACGAGAACGGCACGACGAACGACGCGCTTATCGCGCAGGCGAAGGACGCCGCGGTGCGCGCAGGCCGCGCGGTCGTCTTTGTCGGCCTGCCGTCCGATTGCGAAAGCGAAGGCTTCGACCGGGCGGATATGAATATGCCGGACGGTATGCTCCGGCTCGTCGACGCGGTGGCGTCGGTCTGTGAAAACACGGCGGTGTGGCTGATGCTCGGCGCGCCCGCGGAGCTGCCCTTTGCCGGCCGTGTGCGCGCGATCGTCTGCGGCTACCTCGGCGGGCAGGCGGCGGGCGCGGCGGCGGCCGACGTGCTGACGGGCCGCGCCAATCCGAGCGGTAAGCTCGCGGAGACGTGGTTTGCGTCGGCGGCCGACGTGCCCTGTGCGGCGTACTACGGAAAAACGCGGAAGCTCGCGCTTTATAAGGAGGGCATATACACAGGCTACCGGTACTGCACCGCCGCCGGGAAGACGCCGCTGTTCCCCTTTGGGCACGGGCTGTCCTATACGAGCTTTGAATACAGCGCCGTGCGCGCCGACCGCTATGCGCTCGGCGAGGGCGAGGGCATGACCGTTTCCCTGACGCTCGCCAACACCGGCGATCGGCCGGGCGCGGAGGCGGCGCAGGTCTATGTCGGCGCAAAGGATGGACCGCTGCGGCAGCTGCGCGGCTTTGAAAAAGCCGAATTGTTCCCCGGCGAAGCGAAGGAACTGCGCATTGAGCTGCCCTATGAGGCGTTTGGATATTATGACACGCAGCTGCATCGCACGGCGGTGCGCGCCGGAAAATATACGGTATATGTGGGCGCGAGCAGCGCGGATATCCGCGCGTCCTTCGACGTGTGCGCCGCGGGGCTCGACGGGCCTTCGCCCGCATACCTCGACCCGGCGCGCATTGCGGACAGCGAGACGCTTTTCGGGCTCGTCGGTTTTACGCCGCAGGAGCCCCCGCTGCGCCCGTTTACGCTCAACAGCACGCTCAATGAGCTGCGCTATACGCGCGTGGGGCGTCTGATGTTCGACGCCATGCTGCGCGCATACGCGCCCGCGTCCGGCGCGGACGAAGCGACCCGGCAGATGTTTGAGCGAAGCCTCGGCGATATGCCCTTGCGCGCGATCAGCGGTATGTCCAAAGGGCTTTTAAAGAAGAACACGGCGAGAGCGCTCGTCGATTTTGCAAACGGACATCCCTTGAGAGGTATTGCATATGCAGTCAAAAAGTAAGCGTTCGGATTATATGAGCGCGCTGCTGGCGGTGCGCCGCACCCGCATCGTCAACGCCGCGCTGTGCGGCGCGGGCATCGCGGCTTCCGCCGTGGCGGCGCTGCGGTTCTATGCGACGGAGTATCGCTATACGGCGCTGTGCCTTGCGGCGGCGGCGGTCATTCTCCTCGCGGCGCTTCTGTTCAGAAATATCGGCGACGCGCGCGCGGTGCTGCGCATCGCGTCCGGCGGCGTTTACGCCGCAAAATATACGCCGCTGCAGCGGCGCGCCGTGCGAAGGGCGCTCGTGCGGGAAAAGCGCGCGTTCACCTTCACCGCGTTTCTGATCTTTGCGACGGTCGAAGCGACCGTGCTCGCGGCAATGTACATAGCGCTGAAAAGCGAGGTGTTCCTGCTCTTTCTCGCGGGCTTTGCGCTCGTGAGCTTCGCGGCGGCTGTGTTCGCGCCGCTGTACCTTGCCGCGCGCTTGTCCAAAAGCCCGGGCTTCTGCACGGTGTCGGACGCCGGCGCGCTGTTTGCGGGCGAAATTGTTCCGTACAATGTAAAACGGGGCGATCCGATCGAGCTGCTGCGCTTTGACGATTATTATCTGCTGCGCTTGCGCAGGGAGACGCTGTTCGGTATTTTCTGGCGTACCAAGCTGCTGATCCCCGCCGACGGCGCGCTCAAAAACGGGGTCGCGGGTCCCGCGGACGCGGCGCTCGCGCACACGCTCGGGCTCGACGGCGCGCGGGTGATGGGCGTCCCCTATTACGAAAGCCGCGACTATGCGGCGGATCGGGGAAAAAACAAGGTGAAACAAGAGGAAACGGTATGAAGGATCTCGCAATCATCGGCGCGGGCATCTGCGGCGCGGCGGTCGCCTATGAGGCGTCGCAATATGATCTGGATGTGTGCGTCATCGAAGAAAAGAACGACGCGGCTATGGGGACGACCCGTGCCAACAGCGCCGTTATCCATGCGGGCTACGACCCGCCGCCGGGCACGCTGATGGCGCAGACCAACGTGCGCGGCAACGAGCTTGCGGGAGAGATCTGCGCGCGGCTGGGCGTGCATTTCAAGCGCGTGGGCTCCCTCGTCGTCGCGCTCAACGAACAGGAGAAGCGGACGGTTGAAGCGCTGTACGCGCGCGGCGTCCAAAACGGCGTGCGCGGTATGCGGCTGCTCGACGCGGCCGCGGCGCAGAAAAAGGAGCCGCACATCAATCCCGACGTCGTCTGCGCGCTGTTCGCGCCGTCGGCGGGCATCGTCAACCCGTGGCAGTACTGCATCGCCATGTGCAATTTCGCACAGGTGAACGGAACGCAGTTTTTCATGGAGAGCCCGGTGCGGTCCATCGAGCGCATCGAGGGCGGCTTCCGCATCGGCGCGGGCGCGCACATCGTCGAAGCGCGCTGCGTCGTCAACGCGGCGGGGCTGTACGCCGACCGCGTCAATGCGCTCATCGGCGGGGATGAATTCCATGTGCGCCCCGTGCGCGGCGAATATTATCTGCTCGACAAGGCGCAGGGCGATTACGTCGGCAGCGTCGTGTTCCCCTGCCCGTCCAAGGCCGGCAAGGGGGCGCTCGTCGCGCCGACGGTGCATGGAAATCTGATCGTCGGTCCGAACGCAGAGCCCATCGGCGACCCTGCCGACACCGCGACGACGCTCGCGGGGCAGGACGATGTGCGCGCGCTCGTGCAGCGCACCGTGCCCGGCATCGTTTTCCGCGACAACATCCGCAATTTTGCCGGCAACCGCGCGTACATCATCGAGCAGGAGGATTTTTATCTCGCCGCCTCGCCTCGCGCGCACGGCTTCATCAATATGGCGGGCATCAAATCGCCGGGGCTCACGAGCGCGCCCGCGCTCGCGGAGCTGGCGCTCGGGCTGCTTGCGGCGGCGGGCCTCCCGCTGCGCCGCAAGACGGAGATCCACGAATACCGCTTTCCGACGCTGCTGCGGGATATGAGCGCGCAGCAGCAGACCGAAAAGATCATGCAGGATCCGCGCTATGCGCGCGTCATCTGCCGCTGTGAGACCGTCACAGAGGGCGACATCGCCGCCGCGCTCGCCGACGGCTTTACGCCGCCGACCGTCAGCGCCGTCAAACGGCGCTGCAACGCCGGCATGGGGCGCTGCCAGGGCGGCTTTTGCTCCATGCGCGTGCATGAAATCATCGCGCGCGAGCGCAATATACCGCCCGAGGCGGTGACGCTCGACGGGCCGGGGAGCTATATCATCCTCGGCGGTACGAAGGAGGAGCTGTGATGCGCTGTGAGCTTGTTGTCATCGGCGCGGGGCCCGCGGGACTCGCCGCCGCGTGCGCCGCGGCGCAAAGCGGCATTCAGAAAATACTGATCATCGAGCGCGACATGGAGGCGGGCGGCATCCTGAACCAGTGCATCCACAACGGCTTCGGCCTGCATCGCTTCAAAGAGGAGCTGACCGGGCCGGAATACGCGAAGCGCTATATCGACTTGACAAATGAGACGTCGGCGGAGCTGATGCTCGACACGATGGTGCTGTCGGTCGACGGCACGACGGTCACGGCGGTCAGCCGTCAGTGCGGCCTGATGTCCATCGAGGCGGGCGCGGTCGTGCTCGCAATGGGCTGCCGCGAGCGCACGCGGGGCGCGATCTCCATCCCGGGCACCCGCCCGGCGGGGGTGTTCACCGCGGGCTGCGCGCAGCGGTACGTCAATATCGAGGGGAAAATGGTCGGCCGCCGCGTCGTCATTCTCGGCTCGGGCGACATCGGCCTGATCATGGCGCGCAGGTTGACGCTGGAGGGCGCGCAGGTGCTCGCGTGCGTCGAGGTGATGCCCTATTCGGGCGGCCTTGCGCGCAATATCGCGCAGTGCCTCAACGATTTTGATATCCCGCTGTATTTGTCCCACACGGTGACGGACGTGCGCGGGGCGGGCCGCGTCGAGGGCGTGACGGTCATGCGCGTCGACGAAGACCGCCGGCCGGTGCCGGGCACCGAGATGGAGTTCGACTGCGACACGCTGCTGCTGTCGGTGGGCCTTATCCCGGAGACGGAGCTCGCGAAGGGCGCGGGCATCGAGATCGACCGGCGCACCAACGGCCCCGCCGTTTACGAGAATATGGAGACCTCGCAGCGGGGCGTCTTCGCGTGCGGCAACGTCGTGCACGTGCATGATCTCGTCGATTTCGTTTCGGCGGAGGGCGAGCGCGCGGGGAAAGCGGCCGCCGCGTATATACAGGGGAAATCGGTCGGCGCGCGTGCGCTTGACGTCTCGAACGGCGCGCACGTCACCTACACTGTGCCGCAGAAGATCCGGCCGGAAAACGTGGAGGGCTTTGTCGAGCTGTCCTTTCGCGTCAACGCCGTGCTGCCCAAGGCGGACGTCGTCGTGTGCTGCGGCGGGGCGGAGATCCTGCGGAAGGCCCGCGCGCATATGGCGCCCGGCGAGATGCAGAAGCTCGTCGTCGCCGCAAAGCAGCTCACCGGCGATCTGACGGTATCAGCGGAGGAAACCAGATGAAAGAGCTTGTTTGTATCGTGTGCCCCGCGGGCTGCCGCATCACCGTCGGCGACGACGGGAAGATCTCCGGCTACACCTGCGAGCGGGGCTTGCATTACGCGCAGAACGAGACGACCTGCCCGAAGCGTGTCGTCACCTCGACGGTGAAGGCCGTCGGCGGTCTGCACCGTCGGCTGCCTGTGCGCACCAACGGGGAGATACCGAAGACGGATATGCTCGCCGCCGTGCGGGCGCTCAACGCGCTGACAGTCCGCGCGCCCGTGCGCGCGGGGGAGGTCGTGCTCGCCGACGTGCTCGGCACCGGCGTCGATTTTATCGCCTCGCGGGACTTGTGAGCGCGCACGACCGCCGCACAACGGCCTGCAGTTACAACATCCGTCCGATCGCCCGGTCGGAGTACGGGCTGCTGGAGGATTTTCTTTACGATGCGATCTATGTTCCCGGCGGGGGCAGCACCCCCGCCGCGGTCGATCCTGCGAACGGATGCGCTGCAGCTCTATGTGAAGCGCTTCGGGGAGCAGCCCGCCGACCGGGGCCTTGTTGCGCTGGCGGACGGCGCGCCCGTCGGCGCGGTGTGGGCGCGCATCATGGACGATTATGGACATATCGACAACGACACACCGTCCCTCGCGATGTCGGTGCGCGAAGAATACAGGGGCCATGGCATCGGAACAGCGCTGCTGTGGGCGATGCTGACGCTTTTGGAGCAAAGCGGCTGCGCGCGGGTATCGCTCAGCGTACAAGCAGAGAATTACGCAGTGAAAATGTATCGGAAGGCCGGATTTCGGATCGTCGACGCGCGCGCGGGGGAATACCTCATGCTCCGAACTCTGTAAAAAAATAAGCGGACCGGCTGAAAAGCCGGTCCGTTTTGAATTTAAAGCGTATTCAGCGCACCTTTGCGCCGAAGGGAAGCAGCGCGAGCTGCGCGAGCTTGAAGCACTGCAGCCCCGCGGGGATGCCGAGGACCGTGACGCACAGCACGAGGCCGACGGCGGCGGACGTCACGGCGATCTCCGCGCCGCCGAAGACGATCCACAGGATATTGAGCAGCAGCGAGCCCGCGCCGGTCCCGTAGACGATCTCCTTGCCGAAGGGGGCGAACATGAGCCCCGCAAATTTAAAGCACTGTACGCCGACGGGGATGCCGACGATGCTTGCGCACCACAGCAGGCCGACGACCGCCCAGCACAGGAACAGCAGCAGGCCGACGGTCAGCGCCCACAGGATATTTCCGATCAGCCGCATACGCCTATTCCTTTATGTTGAGCGCGATGGACAGCTCGTCGAGCTGCTTCTGGTCCACCGTGTCCGGTGCGCCGGACATCAGCTCGCTCGCGTTCTGGATCTTCGGGAAGGCGATGACGTCGCGGATGTCGTCGAGC
>JAYFQJ010000039.1:0-15774 GCA_034927165.1 Oscillospiraceae bacterium | reverse complement strand
GGTATGACTGTGATATAATCTTGGCAGTCCATAGTGATTGCCCCCTTGGTTAATGGTAGTGTGAGAACCCCATTTTACCATGAGGGGAAAATCACTATGGATTCTTCTTTCAAGTGTCCAACTTCATTATGCAATCAACCGAAGGTTTTTCAAGCCCATATCGCAAACAAATAAAGGAGGAAATCTCATATATCACTGTGGAAGGTGGAATTCGATCGTTTTATCTGTTATAATACTATGGCAACTCTGAAAAGGCTGAAAAGTGAACAGCAAAAAGAAGAAGTTATTTTACGGAGGAAATTTATGGCTCACAAGTACGTCTATCTGTTTTCCGAGGGAAGCGGTTCCATGCGGGAGCTGCTCGGGGGAAAGGGCGCGAACCTTGCGGAAATGACCAATCTCGGTCTGCCGGTGCCGCAGGGATTTACCATCACCACCGAGGCGTGCACGCAGTACTATGAGGACGGCCGCCGGATCAACGATGAGATTCAGGCACAGATCATGGAATATGTCGGCAAGATGGAAAAGATCACCGGGAAGACCTTCGGCGATCACGAGAACCCGCTGCTCGTTTCCGTGCGCTCGGGCGCGCGCGCGTCCATGCCCGGCATGATGGACACCATCCTCAACCTCGGGCTCAACGAGCAGGTCGTCGAGGTCATGGCGAAGAAATCCGGCAATCCCCGCTGGGCGTGGGACTGCT
This sequence comes from Oscillospiraceae bacterium, assembly GCA_034927165.1. Lineage (GTDB taxonomy): Bacteria > Bacillota > Clostridia > Oscillospirales > Ruminococcaceae > JAYFNU01. The sequence goes on along the minus strand of JAYFQJ010000039.1, from coordinate 15,071 downwards.
ATCGCCGCTTTATCCAGATGTATTCCGACGTCGTCATGGAAGTCGGAAAGAAGTACTTTGAGCAGCTTATCGATAAAATGAAAGAGGAAAAGGGCGTGCAGCAGGACGTCGACCTGACCGCCGACGACCTCAAAAAGCTCGCGGAGCAGTTCAAGGCCGAATACAAGGCGAAGCTTGGCGCCGAGTTCCCGACCGACCCGAAGGAGCAGCTCATGGGCGCCATCAAGGCGGTCTTCCGCTCCTGGGACAACCCGCGCGCGAACGTGTACCGCCGCGACAACGACATCCCCTACAGCTGGGGCACCGCCGTCAGCGTCCAGATGATGGCGTTCGGCAACATGGGCGACACGTCCGGCACGGGCGTCGCGTTCACCCGCAACCCTGCGACCGGCGAGAAGAAGCTGTTCGGCGAGTTCCTCATGAACGCGCAGGGCGAGGACGTCGTCGCCGGCGTTCGCACTCCGCAGCCCATCGCACAGCTCGCCGAGGTGATGCCCGAGGTCTACGCGCAGTTCGTCAAGATCTGCGGCATCCTCGAGAATCACTATCACGATATGCAGGACATGGAATTCACTATTGAAGACCGCAAGCTCTTCATGCTCCAGACCCGCAACGGCAAGCGCACCGCGTCCGCGGCGCTCAAGATTGCCTGCGCGCTGGTGGACGAGGGCATGATCGATGAAAAGCAGGCGGTGCTCATGATCGAGCCCCGCACGCTCGACACACTGCTGCACCCGCAGTTTGATACCGCCGCGCTCAAGAAGGCCGAGCCGCTCGCGAAGGCGCTCGCCGCCTCCCCCGGCGCCGCGTGCGGCCGCATCGTATTTACCGCCGAGGACGCCAAGGAATGGGCGGCCCGCGGCGAAAAGGTCGTTCTCGTCCGTCTCGAGACGAGCCCCGAGGACATCGAGGGCATGAAGGCCGCGCAGGGCATCCTGACCGTTCGCGGCGGCATGACCTCCCACGCGGCGGTCGTTGCCCGCGGCATGGGCACCTGCTGCGTGTCCGGCTGCTCCGCGATCAATATGGACGAGGAAGCAAAGAAATTCACGCTCGCGGGCAAGACCTATAAAGAGGGCGATTACCTGTCGCTCGACGGCTCCACGGGCTGCATCTACGACGGCAGCATCCCGACGATGGACGCGTCCATCACCGGCGAATTCGGCCGCGTCATGGCGTGGGCGGACAAGTTCCGCAAGCTGCAGGTGCGCACCAACGCCGACACTCCGCGCGACGCGAAGAAGGCGTTCGAGCTGGGCGCCGAGGGCATCGGTCTTTGCCGCACCGAGCATATGTTCTTCAACGAGGACCGCATTCCCGCCATCCGCGAGATGATCTGCGCGGACAACGAGGCGCAGCGCCGCGCCGCGCTCGCAAAGCTCGAGCCGATGCAGCAGGGCGACTTCGAAGCGCTCTATGAGGCGATGGAGGGCCGTCCGGTCACCATCCGTTTCCTCGACCCGCCGCTGCACGAGTTCGTCCCCACCGAGGAGAAGGACATCGAGGCGCTCGCGAAGGCGCAGAACAAGACCGTCGAGGACATCAAGGCGATCATCGCCTTCCTGCACGAGTTCAACCCCATGATGGGTCACCGCGGCTGCCGTCTCGCCGTCACCTACCCCGAGATCGCCGAGATGCAGACCGAAGCGGTCATCCGCGCGGCGCTGGACGTCAAAAAGGCGCATCCGGCGTGGGACGTCGTCCCCGAGATCATGATCCCGCTCGTCGGCGAGGTCAAGGAGCTCGCGTACGTCAAGGGCGTCGTGTGCAAGGTGGCGGACAAGCTCATCGCGGAAGCGGGCAGCCAGCTGCACTATAAAGTCGGCACCATGATCGAGATCCCGCGCGCCGCGCTGACGGCGGACGAGATCGCGAAGGAGGCCGAGTTCTTCAGCTTCGGCACTAACGACCTCACCCAGATGACCTTCGGCTTCAGCCGCGACGACGCCGGCAAGTTCCTCGGCGCGTATTACGACAAGAAGATCTACGAGTTCGACCCGTTCGCAAAGCTCGATCAGGTCGGCGTGGGCAAGCTCGTCCAGATGGCGTGCGAGCTGGGCCGCAAGACCCGCCCCGACATCAAGCTCGGCATCTGCGGCGAGCACGGCGGCGATCCGTCGTCCGTCGAGTTCTTCCACAAGGCGGGGCTCACCTACGTTTCCTGCAGCCCGTTCCGCGTGCCCATCGCGCGCCTTTCCGCGGCGCAGGCGCAGATCAAGTTCCCGAGATAAGCAGCCCGAAAAAGCGGAGAATCGTTTTCCGGAGCCCGCCGTCCGTGTATCCCGGCCGGCGGGCTCTTTTTGCCCGGCGGCGCGAAAAGGGATCGCACTTGCCATTTGCGGCCGGTTTCTGTATAATTTTAACTTGTTATCACTTTAAAATGGTGAAATCAGTTTAAGGGAGTTGGTTTTTCTGAACGCGGAGCTGATCGTTTTTATCGCGTATCTTGTTTTTATGCTGGGCATCGGGGTCTATTTTTTCCTGCGCTCGAAGGGCGCGGGGGAGAAGGAATATTTTCTCGGCGGCCGCCGGATGGGGCCGTGGGTATCGGCGCTGTCTGCGGGCGCGTCGGATATGAGCGCGTGGGTGCTGATGGGGCTGCCCGCGTCCATCTATGCGTACGGCCTCGGGCAGACGTGGATCGCCATCGGGCTTGCGATCGGCTATGCGCTCAGCTGGATCCTCGTCGCGCCGCGGCTGCGTGAGTTTTCGGTGAAGGCGAACGACTCGATCACCATCCCGCAGTATCTGACCAACCGCTTTTTATCTAAAAGCGGCGCGCTGCGCATCATCTGCGCCGCGATTTTCCTGTTCGCCTACACGATCTACGCGGCGTCGAGCATCAAGGCGTGCGGGACGCTGTTCAACACCGTTCTGCGGCTGGACGCGACGGTCTCGATGTACCTCGCGGCGGCGATCATCGTCGGCTACACCTTTCTCGGTGGCTTCAACGCCGTCTGCTGGACGGATTTTTTTCAGGGCCTGCTGATGCTCGCGGCGCTGCTCATCGCGCCGATCTTTGCCGTGGCGCTGCTGGAAAGCGGCAGCGCGCCGGCCGCCGGCGCAGAGCTGCCCGCGCACTATTTCAGTCTGCTGTCCACAGGGCGGCTCGACTGGAAGAGCGTGTCGGATATCATTTCCGGCCTTGGCTGGGGGCTCGGGTATTTCGGTATGCCGCACATCATCATTCGCTTTATGAGCATCCGCTCGCAGAGCGCCGTTAAAAAGTCCGCCCGCATCGGCATCGCATGGACGACCGTCATCCTGCTGTTCTCGGTGGCGTCCGGCTGTATCGGCCGGCTTTTCCTCGGAGAGATCGCCGACACCTCCGTCGTTTTCATCACGATGACGCGCATGATCTTCCCCGCCGTCATCTCCGGTATTTTGCTCTCCGCGATCCTTGCCGCGGCAATGAGCACGGCGGACAGCCAGTTGCTCGCGTCCGCATCCGCCTTCGCGAGCGACGTCTATAAGCCGGTTTTGCGCAAAAATGCGTCCGACAAAGAGATGCTGTGGGTCAGCCGCGCCGTTGTTGCGGTGATCGCGGTCATCGCGCTGCTGATCGCCGCCGACCCCGGCAGCGGAACGATCATGGGCCTCGTGGAGAACGCATGGGGCGTGTTCGGCGCGGCGTTCGGCCCGGTCATCCTTCTGTCGCTGTTCTGGCGGCGATTCACCTTCGGCGGCGCGGTCGCCGGCATCCTGGCGGGCGCGGCGGCCGACATCCTCTGGCTGCTGCTTTGCAGCGGGACGGGCGTGTATGAGATCGTGCCCGGCTTCGCCGCGGGGCTGCTCGCCGCAGTCCTCGTGTCCCTTGCGGGCAAAAAGCCGTCGCCGGCAGTCGAAGCGCTGTTCGACAGCGCTGTCAGCGAGCTTTAATGAAGCGATCCGCGCCGAGACATTGAGAAAAATTCCCGGCGGCGTTTTTCAAAGGCAGAACAGGCGCTTGTGAGGAGGACTCCGGCAAACGGCCGCGTCCGACATCGGACGGCTGCTCGGGACATAAAAACAGCGGCGGACGCATGTCCGCCGCTGTTAAATTTTGCGCGGGTGTGATCGACCGCTTCAGCGAACACAAAGCGATCCTCCGAACAGAAAAGCGCGTCTTTCAGGCGAGACCATGATTCTGTTTTTACAGCGGAACGTCCGGCAGAGTCGTCCTGCTGCTGATCGCCGTAAAGATAAAAAAGCATCCCCTCATGGCGAAATGAAGAGCGTTCAAGCCCCCAAAGCCCCAAGGAGATGCTTTTTATGCAGCAGGCGTTAACAGGTTGTTTGTATGCGCCGCTACGCCTCCATCTTCCGCCGGAAAACGAAGACCGCGGCGGCGAGCGTCAGCAGTGCCCACAGCGCGACAGGCAGCAGCTGTCCCCACATTGACGCGAAATCGCCCGCGTAGGCGGCGCGCCCGGCCTCCACCGCGTGCAAAAACGGGAAGAACCCGGCGATCCTCTCAAAGACGCCGCCCACAAGCTTGACGTCGAACCATGTGCCCGACAGCCACGCGGTCAGGTTGGTCAGCAGCGCGCCGCAGATGCCCCCGACCTGACGGTCGGTCAGCAGCGTGCCGCACAGCAGACCCACCGCGATGAAGAAGATCTGGGCGGGGATGAGCGACAGGATGGAGAAGAGGATACCCCAGCTCACCTGCAGCCCGAGGATCACCGCCACGAGGAAGGTGACCGCGCTTTGCGCGAACGCGAGCGGCAGCATCGGCAGCGTATAGCCGAAGATGAAATCCGAGGCGGTCATCGGCGACGCGAGCAGCCGCAGCATCAGCGATGAGCAGCGGTCCTTTGATATGAGCGTCGCGGAAAACAGCGCGACAAAGGACAGCCCGAACAGCGCGACGCCCGGCGTGAGCGTGTCGAGCTCAAAGATGGACACGGGGATGTTCGACTGGATGGCCGTCAGCAGCAGCAGCAGCACGATGGGAAACCCGAGGCCGAAGCCGAAATTGATCGGGTCGCGCAGCATCTCTTTCAGGTTGCGCGACGCAAAAGCCGTCATCTTCATTCGATCTCCCCTCCGTCCGTCAGCGCGAGGAAGGCGTCCTCCAGCGACGCCGCGCCCGCCTGTTTTTCTATTTCTTCCGCGGTGCCCAGCGCCCGGATTGTCCCCGCGTTCATGATCGCGATGCGGTCGGCGAGCGCCTGCGCCTCCTCGAGATAGTGCGTCGTCAGTACGATCGTGACCCTGCCCTTCAGCTGCTCGATGTGCTTCCACAGCTCGCGGCGCGCGCGCACGTCGAGGCCGAGCGTCGGCTCGTCGAGAAACAGCACCCGCGGATCGGACACCAGCGCCATCGCGAGGCTCAAGCGGCGTTGGTAGCCGCCGGACAGCGTCTTCGCGCGGTCCTTTTCCCGGTCGCCCAGAGCAAAATCCGTGAGCATCCGCTGCGCTTTTTCCCGCGCCAGCGCGCGCGGAAAGCCGTACAGCGCCGCCGCGAGCTCGAGATTCTCACGCACGGTGAGATTCGGCGCGACCGCCGTCTCCTGCGGCGAGATTCCCAGCTTCTGCTTGACCGCCTCCGGCCGGTCCGTGATGCTGTCGCCCAGCACCAGCGCGTCGCCCGCCGTCGGCCGCAGCAGACAGCACAGCATCTTGATGGCTGTCGTTTTGCCCGCGCCGTTCGCCCCCAGCAGCGCGAAAAACTCTCCCTCGCCGACCGTCACACTGAGCCTGTCGACCGCCGTGCGTCCGCCGCGGTATTGCTTTGTCAGTTCCCTTGTTTCGATTGCATTCATGCCTTGTCGTCCCCCTCATCCTCGCCCATGAGCTTCGCAAAAAACCCCGGCTCGCCCTCGATCGCTTTAAAGAACAGCGTCTTGAAGCGCTCGAGCGGCAGCAGCGCGAGCCCGGTCGCCTCGTCGCCGAGCACCATGAGCGAATCCCCCGGCTGTATGGAAAAAACGTCGCGCGCCTTCTTCGGGATGACGATCTGTCCCTTGTCTCCCACGCGCGCGACGCCGAACATATACTTGCCTTCCGGTCGCGGCATACACCTTTCTCCTTTGTATGATTAGTTATACTTTTCCCACTAAACGCAGTATAGACCCGCGCGAGAAAAAATGCAAGAAGAATTATGCTACGAAAAGTATAATCCATCACTTACATTACAAAAGTGCCGCCGCGAAATAGGGAGAACCGCATAAAAGCGGCGGGCGGCGCAACACTAAGAGCGGAAAGGAAGTGCGTCTTTATGCCCGTCGCCCACAAAACCGCCATCAGCTTCGGCCTCGTCCACATCCCCGTCGGCCTGTACACCGCCACGCAGGACAACGATATCCGCTTCAATCAGCTGTGCCGGCAGGACAAAAGCCGCGTGCGCTATAAAAAGGTCTGCGCGGGCTGCGGCAGGGAGGTCTCCAACAAGGACATCGTCAAGGGCTTCGAATACGAGGAGGACAAATTCGTCGTCGTGACGGACGACGATTTTGAGAAGATAAAAACGGAAAAGGACAAAAGCATCCGCATCCTCCATTTCACCGACCGCGCGTCCATCGAGCCGATCTATTACGACAAGACCTATCACGTCGTGCCGGAGAAGGGCGGGGAGAAAGCGTTCGAGCTGCTGCGCGAGGCGATGCGCGCGCAGGATAAGATCGCCGTCGCGCAGTCGGTGCTCGGCAGCAAGGACACGCTGCTGACCATTATGCCCAGCGCCGACGGCATCCTCATCGAGACGATGTTTTTTCTCGATGAGATCCGGGAGCTGCCCAAGGCCTATGTGCGTCCGAACGTTGATGCGCAGGAGCTGAAGGTCGCGCAGATGCTCATCGAGTCGATGGATCGCCCCTTTGACGCGGCCGCCTATAAAGACGAATACCAGCAGCGGCTGCGCGACCTCATTCAGAAGAAGATCAACGGCAAGGCGATCGTCGCGCCGAAAAAGAGCGCACAGGGCAACGTCATCGATCTCATGGAGGCGCTGCAGGCGAGTCTCAAGCAGCAGGAAAAGCCGCAGAAGAAAAAAGCGGCGCCCCGCAAAAACGCATGAGCGATCTGTTTTTCGACCGCGCGGCGACGCCAATGCTCATCGGCGCGAGCGGCGAGCCGTTTGACGACCCGGATTGCATTTTTGAGCTGAAGCTGGACGGCGAGCGGTGTCTCGCCTATCTCGACCGGGACACGATGGAGCTGCGCAACAAGCGCGGCAACCGCCTGTCGCCGAAATTTCCGGAGCTCGCGCCGCTTTCGCGGCAGGTCAAAAGGCGCTGCATCCTCGACGGAGAGCTGACTGTATTTAAAGAAGGAAAGCCTGCTTTCGCCGAGGTGCAGCGGCGCGTGCTGCTCGGCGGCGGGCTGCGCGCGCAGCTCGCCGCCGAAAAGCTGCCCGCGTGCTACACCGTGTTCGATATCCTCTATTGTGACGCACGCCAAACGACAGAGCTGCCGTTGCTCGAGCGGCGGGCTCTGCTGCGGTCGGTCGTGCGCGAGAGCGAGCGGTTCGCGGTCTCGCGCTGCGCGGACGGGCAGGGGATCGCCTTTTTTGAGCTCGCAAAGGCGCAGGCGCTCGAGGGCGTCGTCGCAAAGCGCAAGGATAGCTTGTACCGCATGGGCAAGCGCACGGACGACTGGGTCAAGATCAAAAATCTGCTGGACGACGACTTTGTTGTGTGCGGGTATATCCCCGCCGACCACAGCATGAACAGCCTTATCCTCGGCCAGTACGACGCCGCGGGGCAAATGATCTTCCGCGGCCGCGTCAGCGCCGGGGCCGCCGGCGCCGCTTTTCAGAAGATCCGCCGCCTGCCGCCCGCCGGCTGCCCGTTCGAGACGATCCCGCGCGGCAGCGACGGCGCCGTCTGGCTGCCGCCCGCGCTCGTGTGCGCCGTTCAGTTCATGCAGCTTAACAAAGCGGGCGGCCTGCGTCAGCCGGTATTCAAGGCGCTGCGAACGGACAAAACGCCGGAGGAATGCCTCTGCCGCCGCTGAAGCAAGCGAATGGCCCGCGGCGCCGCAGACTGCTTGCCGCCGCGGCTGTCCGCTGGTATAATGTTCGCATACGGACGGATGCGGAGCGGGAATATGCTGATAGATATTACATTAGAGATCACACCAGCGATGGTGACCGATGCGCAGGGCAACGAGAGAAAATCACTGACGGGACATTTGGGAACGCACTTTGACGTTATGGACAGGGAGTTTCCGCTGGAGTACACGCGCAGACGGGGCGTCTCCTTCGATGCGCGCGGCGTATCGGGGCGGGATATAGGCTTGTCGGATATCGATATCGGGCGGGTGGAGAAGGATATGTTTGTCTCCTTCTGCACGGGATATATAGAAAAGACGGGCTATGGAAGCCGCGCCTATTTCACGGAGCATCCGCAGCTGTCCGACGAATTGATCGACGCCCTGCTGGACAGGGAGGTATCTGTTATCGGGGTGGATTTTGCGGGGATCAGACGCGGCCGGGAGCACACGCCCAAGGATCAGCACTGCGCGGACAGGGGCGCGTTTGTCGTCGAAAATCTCTGCAATCTCGAAGCGCTGCCGGTCAGGGGCGGTTTTACGGCGCACACATATCCGATGCGCTTCGCGGGAATGACCGGGCTGCCCTGCCGGGTCATCGCGGAAGTTCTTTAAAAAAATCAAAGGCGGCACTGCCGACAGTGACGCCTTTGTTGTCAAGTGCATCCGGTTTTATTGAAGATGGAACAGCCTGCGCGCATTCTCGGCGGTGACGTCGACGACCTGCTGCGGCGTGACGCCGCCCTTGATCTCGGCGATGCGCTCCGCGACCGTCCACAGCATATCCGACGTGCAGTCCGCGCCGCGATACTGCTGCGGCGTCTGGTAGGGACAGTCGGTCTCGAGCAGCAGAGACTCGAGCGGGATCGCGGCGACCGTCGCGATCTCTTTTTTGGAGTTTTTATAGGTCAGCGCGCCGCCGATCCCGAGCAGCATCCCGCGCCGGACGATCTCCCGCGCCATCTCCGGCGAGCCGGAATAGCGGTGCCAGCAGCCGCGCGGGCGATACGTATCGCACAGCGCGAAAACATCGCCGTGCGCGTCGCGATCGTGGATCTCGACGGGCAGCGACAGCTCGTTCGCGAGCGCGAGCTGCGCTTCAAACGCCGCTTTCTGGACCTCGCGGGACGGCTCGGGCCAGTGATAATCGAGTCCGATCTCCGCGATGGCGACGACCTTTTCGTCGACGGCGAGCGCCGCGATGCGCTCAAGCCACCCGTCCGCCACGTCGCCCGCCTGCTCGGGGTGCACGCCGACGCCCGCGTAGCAGAAATCGTACCGCCGCGCGAGCGCGATACACGCGTTTGCACCGGTCTCGTCGCACGCGCAGTTGATGATCGCCGCGACGCCGTGCGCGCGCTGCGCTTCGAGCACTGCATCCCGCGCGTCGTCGTAATGCGCGTCGTCGTAATGCGCGTGGGTGTCGATGATGCCGTTATAATACATGAAAAGCCTCGCTTTATAAAACGCGCCGGCGGTTGAAAGGCCGCCGGCGCTGTCGCTTGTTATCGGATGCGGCTGCCCGCGGGAACGCTGTCGTCGATGAAGGCGACCTTTACGTCCTCGCCCGCGTCGGACGAGAGGATCATGCCCTCGCTGACGATGCCGCGGATCTTTGCGGGCGCGAGATTGACGACGACGGGCACCATCCTGCCGACGAGCTCCTCGGGCTTGTACCACTTCGCGATGCCGGAGACGACGGTGCGCTCGCGCTCTCCGTCAAACAGGGTGAACCGGAGCAGCTTGTCCGCTTTTTCCACCTTTTCGCAGGCGACGACGCGGCAGACGCGGATCTCGCTTTTCATAAAGTCATCATATCCGATGGCCGAAAGATGTTCAATTTCCGTCTTCGGCTCCGTTTTTGGGCCGTGCTTCTCAGCGAGCTCCTTGAGCTCCGCTTGCGCGTCGATGCGCGGGAACAGCACGTCGCATTTGTGCACGGTGACATCGGCGGGCAGTCTGCCGTAGACGGCGGACACGAGCGTCCGGTCCTCCTGCGCAGCGCCTACGGCGTCGAGGATCTTCGGCGCGGCCGTCGGCATAAAGGGCAGGAGCAGAATGCCGCAGATGCGCAGCGACTCGCACAGATTATAGAGCACGCGCGCGAGGCGGGGCCGGTTCGCATCGTCCTTCGCGAGGATCCACGGCGCGGTCTCGTCGATGTATTTATTCGCGCGGGAGACGACCTTGAAGATCTCCGCCAGAGCGTTGGGCAGCAGCAGCTTGTCGATATCCTCCGTGACGGCGCTCAAAAGGCCGCCGCAAATCGCGGTGAGCTCGTCGTCCGCGGCATCCGCTTTTTGCTGCGCGGGCAGCGTGCCGCCGAAATACTTATCGACCATCGAGACCGTGCGGGACAGCAGGTTGCCGAGGTCGTTCGCGAGATCGCTGTTGATGCGGGCGATAAGGCTCTCGTTGCTGAACGTGCCGTCGTGTCCGAACGGTATCTCGCGCATGAGATAATAGCGGATGGCGTCGACGCCATAGCGGTCGCACAAGACCACAGGGTCGACGACGTTGCCCTTCGATTTGCTCATCTTGCCCCCGTCGAGCAGCAGCCAGCCGTGACCGAACACCTTTTTCGGCAGCGGCAGCTCGAGCGCCATGAGGATGGCGGGCCAGATGATGGAGTGGAATCGAACGATCTCCTTTGCCATCAGATGCACGTCGGCGGGCCAGTATTTGTCGAAATCGTGGTATCTTTCGTTGTCATAGCCGAGCGCCGTGATGTAGTTGGACAGCGCGTCGACCCAGACATAGACGATGTGGCCGGGATCAAAATCGACCGGCACGCCCCAGGTGAAGGATGTGCGGGATACGCACAGATCCTCAAGCCCCTGATTGATGAACGCGCGCATCTCATTGACGCGCGACGCGGGCTGAAGAAAGTCGGGCTGGTCGTCATACAGCTTCAGGATGCGGTCGGCATATTTTGAAAGCTTGAAGAAATAGGCCTCCTCGCGCGCCTCCACGACGTCGGCGCCGCACTCGGGGCACTTGCCGTCCGAGAGCTGGCTCTCGGTCCAAACCGCCTCGCAGGTCTTGCAGTAGAGGCCCTTGTATTCGCCCTTATAGATGTCGCCCTTGTCGTACAGCGTCCGGAATATCTTTTTCACCGATTCCTCGTGATAGTCGTCGGTCGTGCGGATAAAGCGGTCATAGGAGATGTCCATCAGCTTCCATAGATCCTTGATGGAAGCGACAATCTCGTCGACGTACTGCTTGGGCGTTTTTCCGGCGGCTTTCGCCTTGTCCTCGATCTTCTGGCCGTGCTCGTCGGTGCCGGTGAGAAACAGCACGTCGTACCCCTGCATTCGTTTAAAGCGCGCGACGGTGTCCGCGGCAACGGTGGTATAGCCGTGACCGATATGGAGCTTGTCGGACGGGTAGTAGATCGGCGTTGTGATGTAAAATGTCTTTTTATCCATTCTCTCGGTTTCCTTTCCGTAATTGCAGGGGTCTGCAAATAAATATTATAGCCCTTATTCAGCGTGGACGCAAGCGCAACGCGCGGTGCAGCCGGCGCGCTGCAATTTGCAAAAAAAGCGGCCCCGGACGAGCCGGCAGTTTCGGCGGATGTCGGGCCGCCGGGCCGGAGTCGCTGCGCCCCGAAGCGAAGCCGAAGGCCAAGAAAAAAGAGCAAGCCGGCGAATTGTACTCCCGAAGCGAAGATAAGGCCAGACACGAAAGAGCGCATCAGCGCAAACGGTCACAGTATGCAAAGGCATTTGCGCGGCGCGGGTACATAGGGCGTGCGTCGCAACCTCTGCGCGCCGGGAAACGGTTCCCCGGACCCGAGGCCGTGTGTTTGTTTCACCCCTGCCCCGCGGACGGGTGCGCGAGGAGCGGTGCTCATTTTGCCTGTCCGCGGTCGTATCAGTGGGTGGTCTAAGGACAAGAAGACTGGTCAAAACGACGCTTCTGTGCTAAAATGCAGAGGACTGGGGGAGAGGAAATGTTTTATGTAAAGACAGGCGCGCAGGCCATGCGCTTCGCGGACGTGGAAGCACTGCTGCACAATACCTACTGGGGCAATGACCGCCCGGCCGAGGTCATACGCCGCTCGATGGAGCATTCGGATTGCTACGGCGTATTTACCGAAGACGAAGATAAGCAGATCGCGTTCGCGCGCGTCGTCACCGATTGCGCGACGACCTTCTACCTCTGCGACGTTGTGGTCGATCCCGCGTACCGGGGCCGCGGCGTTGGAAAGCTGCTGTTGGACGCGGTGCATACGAACCCGGCTTATGCGGACCAGACGGGCTTGCTCGCGACGCGCGACGCGCAGGGCTTTTATCGTCCGTATGGCTATGCGGAGGGCGGCGACCGGCTGATGCGGCGCGATAAGAAAAGTGCGGACCGGTAAAGCAGGCAATAGAATCCGCGCAAACGGCGCGGGGATCGGAAGAAAGGCAGGAGAGAGACTTGTTTGATTTTTATATGCCTGCAAATATGATCGGCGGCGACGGCTGCGTATTGAAGAACGCGGGGATATTCCGTTCGCTCGGCGCGCGCGCGCTGCTCGTCACGGGGAAGCACGCAGCGCAGCGCAGCGGCGCGCTTGACGATGTCACGGCGGCGCTCGGGCAAGCGGGCGTCGCGTGGAAGCAGTACGACGGCATCGGAGAGAATCCGCTGCTGTCGAGCGTCGAGGCGGCGGGAAATGCCGCGCGGGAGTTCGGCGCGGACTTCATCGTCGGCATCGGCGGCGGCTCGGCGCTGGACGGCGCGCGCGCCGTATGCGTTTATGCAAAGAACAGTTTTAATGAGGCTGCGGACATCTACAGAGGATTTTCGCTGGATCCGCTGCCGCTCGTGTGTATCGGCACGACTGCCGGCACAGGCAGCGAGGCGGACAATATCAGTGTGTTGACAAACGATGCGACCGGAGAGAAAAAAAGCGTTGCGAGCGCATATGCCCGCTATGTTTTCTGCGATCCTCGCTACACCTGCTCCATGTCCCGCCGCCAGACCGTTTCAACGGCGCTCGACGCTTTTTGCCACTGCCTTGAGAGCTGGTTTTCCACGGCGGCGACCGAGCTGAACGACGCCGCTGCGCCGCGCGGGATCGAGCTGATCTTTCCCTGGCTCGAACGGCTCGCGCGGGGAGAATTCGTCCCGGACGACCGCGCGATGCGGCAGGCGCTGTATTACGGCTCTCTGTGGGGCGGGTTTTCCATCAACAGGGTCGGCACCGGGTTTCCCCATCCGATGGGGTATCTGCTCACCGAGCGCGGCGGCATTCCGCACGGCGTCGCCTGCGCGGTGTTTGAACGGGCGTTTTTAGAGCAGTCAATGCCGGCGTGCCCGGAGAAGCGGGACAGGCTTCTGAACATCACCGGCGGCGAGGCGGCCTTGTTCGATGCGCTTGAAAAGCTGACACAAAACGATATTACGCTGTCTGCATCCCTGTGCAAGGAGATTGAAGCACGGCTCAGGAATGCCTCGAACACGCGCAGAACGCTCGGAGAATTCACCTCCGCGAGGGGGAGAGAGATCGCGGAGCGTCTGTTTTTGGACGCGCGGCAAAGTGAGAACATACGCGGCGGATGGCTGTTTTAAAAGTGCAACTGGAAATTCCGCGCCAGGCGTCTTAAAAAGCGGCGAAGGAGGGGCCGTTATGCAGCCAGGAAAACTCCCTGCTTGCGATCCGTGGGGGGTTGACCGTGGCGTGGAATTCTTATATAATAAGCGTTACGGTCGATCGCATAAAGCGGCGTTGACTTGTTGATATAAAATACGGAGCGGTATCGAAGTGGTCATAACGGGACTGACTCGAAATCAGTTGAACCGCAAGGTTCCGTGGGTTCGAATCCCACCCGCTCCGCCACAAAGGTAGTCAGTCAATGATACAAATTGACTGACTACCTTTTAATTTTGCCTATTAGAAACGCCAGTAACACAAGGAAAACGCGAGACAAGGGGGTGCAAAACGCCCGTCCTGTCTCGCTTTTTTTGTTTTTCAATGACTTGCAGTAATTCGATGACAATAATTTTTTGCACCCCTCCTCAAACGGCAACAGAGGAATAATTAAATTGTATAGGGCAAAATTAAAAGGTGTTATTCACCGTCAGCAGAACCGGCGCTTGCGATATACTCGTCATATCCGATTTGCCAAAAACACATATCGATAACTTTCATTTGCGGATAATCAATCCACCCCTGCGACATTTCGGCTCTGCATTTCTCAAATACGTCGCTGTGTTCCTCATAAAAAAGGCAAAGTTTCTTTATGGATTGCTTGGAGAACAACGCAGAAGATGCTTTACAGTATTTGACTGCCGAACAGAAGAAGCGGTCATACGCCGGGACACAACCCATTGTTCCCATTAGGATTTTCGTTATAAGGACATCGGAGATGCCTACCGAAGGGGCTGGTTTATGGACTTCGGATATTACGCACTGTGCGAATGCTTAAAAGCCTCGGCATCGATGTCTTTTTCGAGGAGCAAGGTATTTACACATTAAGCGCCGAAGGCGAGGTTATGCTGACATTGCTCGGTTCGTTCGCGCAAGCCGAAAGCCTGTCTTGCAGTGAAAATGTGAAATGGCGTATCAGAAAGGGGTTTGAAGAAGGCAAGGCTTCAACCTGTACCATGCTCGGTTATCGTCTTGTCAATGGTGAAATCACATTGGTTCCCGACGAGGCTAATCTTGTGAGGCGTATTTACGGGCTTTACATTGAAGGCTGCGGACTACAGAAAATTTGTAACATTCTGAACCGTGAGGGCACAACGACGCGATTCGGATGTGAATGGCACACTGATACCGTTCGCGGGATTCTGACCAATGAAAAATACATTGGTGATTTAGGACTCCAAAAAACGCTTGTGACAGACCACTTGACGAAGAAGCAGGTGCCAAATATCGGTCAGCTACCTCAATTTTATGTTGAATCAAACCACGAGGCAATCATTGAAAAAGAGGCGTTTGAGACAGTCCAACGTGAACTGTGGAGGCGCAGACCTTCCGCACCTGACAAGCCAGCAACTCAGAGCACATTCACAGGGAAGATTCGCTGCGACATTTGCGGCAAGAATTATCGTCGGAAAACAACGCCTTACAATGTAGTCTGGTGCTGTTCGACCTATAACAC
>JAYFQJ010000140.1:0-5745 GCA_034927165.1 Oscillospiraceae bacterium | reverse complement strand
ACAGAGATATACCGCCCGGGCGACCGGGTAAGGGTGGAAAGGCGAGGTAAGAGCTCACCGGCGCGCAGGCGACTGCGCGGCCCTGCAAACCCTGTTCGGAGCAACACCGATACGAAGCATATGCGCCTGCCCGGCGCGCTTCAAGGCGTGGCTGGAGCCGTGCGGCGACGTACGGCCAAGATAGATTGTCATCCAAGACAGAACTCGGCTTACAGACCGACTCGCACGCAATAAAAAGAGCGGAGCATCTCCGCTCTTTTTTGTTTTTAATCCGCCGCCGTCAATGCACGAGCAGGCGGACGAACAGCAGCAGCAACGTTCCCGGCAGGCCCAGCAGCGCGCAGACGCAAACCGTCACATAATTGAGCGTGAGCGCCACGCCGGTGAAGGATGCGAGACTGTTGACCGCGAGCAAGGACGCAATGCCGCCCGCCGCCGACTTCAGCGCAGCAAGCCCCGGGCGCTTCGCTTTAGAGAGAAACCGCAGGTTCATGAACAGCGCCGCGGCGCAAACGACTAGCACCGCGATTACAAACAGCATGGCAAAGTCACCGCCTTCTCTGTATCTTATGACGCCGGAGAAAACTTTAGCACGCCGACGATGGCCAGGAGCAGAAAACGCCTTTGCCTGTGTCCGGGCGCAAAAAAGCGGCGGGACGTCTGTCCCGCCGTTTTTTATCGAATTTTATTTCGCCGTGAGCGAGATGATGTTGACGCCGAGCGTCACGATGAAAAATACGACCGCGAGGATTTTGGTCAGACGCGCAAGCTTTGCATCGCTGTCCTTACCCTTGTCGCGAATGCCGTAATCGCCGCCGCCCATGATCGCGCCGGAAATTCCGTCTCCCTTGCCGCTTTGGAGCATAACCGCAAGAATTATAAATATACTGCACAGCAGCAGCAGCGATCCCGCGACGATTTCTATAACAGACATAGTTATTCCTCCAACCTCTTTTAACAGCGTTTTATACTATAACACACTTATTTGCAAATTGCAATATTTTCTACATCTCCGGGAGCGTCAGCTGTTCCGCGACGTCCTCCTCACGGATGACGGCGCCCGCCGCCGGCAGATTGCGCGTGCGGTAGCGGTGCTCGTTGACAAGCTCCAGCGCCGACGCCGCGCATACGCGGCTGACCTTCGCGTTCTTTTTGAGGCTCAGCACCGCGACGCCGAGCGTGCTGCGCACCTGCTTTTCGGATACGAGCGCACTGTTGACGAGCAGCAGGCGGCCGTTGTCGGTGAACACCGCGTATTCCGTGTCCCGCGCGCACGCGGTGATGCAGACCGGCGTCTGCTTCTCGCTGTACGCGTTTGTCAGCTTTTTGCGGTTGAGCTTCGTCTCAAACTGCGCGAGCGGCACCTTCGCTACCTTGCCGTTGTCATAAAAAGCGAGCACGTGCCCCTTGAAATCCTCCGTCGCCACCATGGCAATCGCCGTTTCTCCGTCGGGCATTCCCAGCCGCGCCGCTACATAATCGCCGATCGCGCTCGCTTTTCCGTCGTCAAAATCCGCCGCCTTCGCCTTGTAAACATTGTGCTCATTTGTGAAAAACAGCAGATTGACATCATTTTTTGTCTCGAGCGTAAAGACGACCTCGTCGTTCTCCTTGAGCTTGTGCTCGCCGCTCATGCGCAGCGACTGCGGCGTGATCTTTTTAAAATAGCCCTCCCGGGTGAAAAATACGGTGACAGGATAATCCGGCACGGACTCCTCCTGCGGCTCATAGGTTTCGACGGGCTCGTAATAGATTTTTGTGCGCCGCGGCTGAACATATTTCTGCGCGACGGCAGCCTGCTCGCTCATGATGATCTTATCGATGCGCTTCGGGTCGGATAAAATTTCCCGCAGCTCCGCGATCTCTGCGCGAAGCCCGGCGATCTCAGCGGTGCGCTCGAGGATATACTGGCGGTTCAGATGCCGCAGCTTGATCTCTGCGATGTAGTTCGCCTGCGCGTCGTCGATGGAAAAGCCGATCATCAGGTTCGGCACGACCTCGCGCTCCTCCTGCGTTTCACGGACGATTTTGATCGCCTTATCAATGTCTACGAGGATCTTTTCAAGGCCGCTGAGAAGATGCAGCCGGCCCTCCTTGCCTTTGAGATCATACGCCGTCCTGCGCTGCACACAGCCGCGGCGGAACGCCGTCCACTCGTTGAGTATCTCGCGTATGCCCATGACGCGCGGCATACCGCCGATGAGAATATTGAAATTGCATGCAAAGCTGTCCTCAAGCGGCGTGAGCTTAAAGAGCTTCTGCATGAATTTGTCGGGCTCGACGCCGCGCTTCAGGTCAAGCGTCAGGCGCAGGCCCTTCAGATCCGTCTCGTCCCGCATATCGGCGAGCTCCCGGACGCGGCCGGATTTCACATGCTCCGCGAGCTTGTCGAGGATCGCCTCCACCGTGGTCGTCGGCGGGATCTCCGTGATCTCGATGCGGTTGCCCGTCTTTTCATACGCATAGCGCGCGCGGATTCTGAAGGACCCGCGGCCGGTGTCATAAATCTCCCGCACCGCCGCCTCGTCGTACAGCAGCAGGCCGCCGCCCGGAAAGTCGGGCGCCTTGAGCGTCGATAAGACGTCGTGCGCCGGGTCCTTGAGCAGCGCTACCGTCGTCTCGCACACCTCCGCGAGATTGAACGGGCAAATAGAGCTCGCCATGCCGACGGCAATGCCGATGTTGGAGTTGACAAGGATCGTCGGAAAGGTCGCCGGCAGCAGCGACGGTTCCTTGAGTGTATTGTCGTAGTTGTCGACGAAATCAACGGTATCTTTATTGATGTCCGCAAACAGCTGGCCGCTGATGTCAGCGAGCTTCACCTCGGTGTAGCGCGAGGCTGCGTAAGCCATGTCCCGGCTGTAGCTTTTTCCGAAGTTGCCCTTGCTGTCTACATAAGGGTGCAGCAGCGTCTCGTTGCCGCGCGCAAGGCGCACCATCGTCTCATAGATCGCCTGGTCGCCGTGCGGGTTGAGCTTCATCGTCTGGCCGACGACGTTCGCGGATTTTGTGCGCGCGCCGGTCAGCAGCCCCATCGAATACATCGTGTACAGCAGCTTGCGGTGGGACGGCTTGAAGCCGTCGATCTCCGGCAGCGCGCGGGATACGATGACGCTCATGGCGTAGGGCATATAGTTGACGCGCAGCGTGTCGACGATGGGCGTTTCCGCCATCTCGCCCGCGCCGGCGATCTCCACGTTTTCGACCATCCCGTTGCGGACGGGTTCCTTTTTCTGTGCTTTCTTCGCCAAGAATGTTCCTCCGGTTCCGGCCGCGAGGCAGCCAAATCTACTTTCAGAAATATTTGTATCAATTCAATGCCGAGGGGCGCTGCAGCGTGAAGGGTGCCCCGCGTCGCTCAGCTTAAATCGAGGTCGTCCATGTATTCGCAGCCGTGCGCCGAGATGTAGTCCTTGCGCCCCTGGAGATTGTCGCCCAGCAGCAAATCGAACATCTCGCTCGTCGCCGCGGCGTCGGAGGGCGTGACCTTGATCAGGCGGCGCGTCAGCGGGTTCATCGTCGTCATCCACATCATGTCCGCCTCGTTTTCGCCGAGGCCCTTCGAGCGCTGGATCGTATATTTGTCCGAGCCGATGCGCGCAAGGATGTCCGCGCGCTCCGGCTCCGTATAGGCAAAATAGGTCATCTGCTTCGACTCGATCTCATACAACGGCGACTCGGCGATATAGACGAGCCCCTGCTCGATGAGCGTCGGCGTCAGCCGATAGAGCATCGTCAGAATGAGCGTGCGGATCTGGTAACCGTCCACATCGGCGTCGGTGCAGATGATGACCTTGCTCCAGCGCAGATTGGACAGCTCGAAGGTGGACAGATCCTTGTTCGCCTTCGACTGCACCTCCACGCCGCAGCCGAGCACCTTGATGAGGTCGGTGATGATGCCGTTCTTGAATATTTTTTCGTATTCCGCCTTGAGGCAGTTGAGTATTTTTCCGCGCACGGGGATGATCGCCTGGAATTCCGCGTCCCTTCCCTGCTTGCACGCGCCGAGCGCGGAATCGCCCTCCACGATGTAGATCTCGCGCCGGTCGACGTCCTTGGTGCGGCAGTCCACGAACTTCTGCACGCGGTTGAGCATATCCGTTCCGTTTTGCAGCGTTTTTTTGAGATTCAAGCGCGTTTTTTCCGCATTTTCGCGGCTGCGCTTGTTGATGAGCACCTGATTCGCGATCTTGTCCGCGTCAATCCGGTTTTCTATAAAATAAATCTCAAGGCTGTGCTTTAAAAACTCTGTCATCGCCTGCGCAATGAATTTGTTCGTGATCGACTTCTTGGTCTGGTTTTCGTAGCTCGTGACTGTCGAGAAGGAGCTGGAGATCAGCACAAGACAATCCTCAACGTCGACAAAGCTGATCTTGGACTCGTCCTTTTTATAGAGCTTGCGCTCTTTCAGCAGCGCATCGATCTGATAGACGAACGCCGTCTTCACCGCGCGCTCGGGCGAGCCGCCGTGCTCGAGCCAGCTGCTGTTGTGATAATACTCGAGCAGCTGCTTTTTATTGGAAAAGCAGACCGCAAAATTCATTTTCACCTTGTAGTCGGGCATATCCTCGCGGTCGCGTCCGGTGCGCTCACCGCTCCAAAGCTGCACGGGCGTGAGCGCATCCTCGCCGGCGATCTCATTTGCGTAGTCGAGAATACCGTTCTCATAGTAATACCTGGTCGTCTCAAACTTTCCGGGCGTCGTTTCGCGGCGGTATTCGAAGGTCACGCCGGCGTTGACGACCGACTGTCGCTTGAGTATCTCGTCGAAATATTCGCGCGGGATAGCGATGTCGGTGAATACCTTGAGATCAGGAAGCCATTTGATGCGGCTGCCCGTCCCTCGCCGTGTCGTCGGCTGCTTTTCCATCTCCCCGGCGGGGTTGCCTTTTTCAAAATGGACGTCATACCTGTAGCCGTCGCGGTAGATCTCGACGTCCATATAGCGCGAGGAATACTGCGTCGCGCAAAGGCCGAGCCCGTTGATGCCCAGCGAATACTCGTAGTTGCCCGCCGCGGCGTTGTTATATTTTCCGCCCGCGTACAGCTCGCAGAACAGAAGCTTCCAGTTGTATTCCTTTTCCTTGCTGTTGTAATCGACCGGGATGCCGCGCCCGAAGTCCTCCACCTCGACGGCGTTGTCGAGATACTGCGTGATGACGATACGGTCACCGAAGCCCTCGCGCGCTTCGTCGAGCGAGTTGGAAATGATCTCAAAGACCGATTGCTGGCAGCCCTCGATGCCGTCCGAGCCGAAAATAACGGCAGTGCGTTTTCGCACCCTGTCCGCGCCCTTGAGCGATTTGATGCTCTCATTCGTATACTGCTTGTCCGTCTGCTTCGCTGCCACCGAAAGTCTCCTTACTGTGATTTCTTTAAAAATTATACCATGCTTTTCCCACAAAATAAAGTGTTCCGGACGCGCAAAAATCGCGCCCGGAACACCATATTTTGTATGAGCTTTTTTGTGGAGCCCGACGGTCTCAGGCCTTTTCCGACGGCTGCGGCGCTTCGGGAGCCTTCTCGGCAGCGGTCTCGCCCTTGACGATTTTTAAGAACTCCTCGCCGTCGATCTTTTCGTGCGCGAGCAGCGCGGCGGCGACAGCGTCCAGCTTGTCGCGGTTGTCGCGCAATATCTTTTCGCAGTCCTTGTAGCCCTTCTCCATGATCGCCTTGACCTCGAGGTCGATATCAGCGGCGACGTGCTCTGAATAGCTCTTTGCCGCCGCAAAATCGCGGCCGATG
>JAYFQJ010000027.1:0-8407 GCA_034927165.1 Oscillospiraceae bacterium | reverse complement strand
AGCCGTCTATATTCAGCGAGGAGACGACATAGGTGGACGCGGGATTGCGCCGTATGAGCGTTTCCGCGCGTTTTACGAAGGCACGGCGGTTCAGCAGCCCCGTCAGCTCGTCAAGCTCCGCCATGCGCAGCAGCGCCTCCTGCTGCTGGATGCGCAGCTCGTACAGCCGGTTCTGCTCCTCCATCACGCGCGCTTCCCGACGCGCGATGGTATTCTGCACGCGGGAAAGCAGGATCGTTTTTACAAACGGCTTGACAATGACATCCGTCGCGCCGAGATTGAGCGCCTTGATCTCGCTCTCCGATTGATCGTCTGAGGTGATGACGATCACCGGGACATCCTTGAGCGCCTCCTTTTGCTGCATCGCCTCCAGGACGTCCCAGCCGCTGAGCTTGGGCATCTGAATGTCCGTTATAAGCAACGCGATCTCCTGCGCGTTCATAAGCGCGAGCGCCTGCTCGCCGTCCGCCGCCGTTAGGACGCGATAATCCTTCTCCAGCGCCTTTTGCAGCATCCGCAGGGAGTATTTGTCGTCGTCTGCGATCAGCACACAGTACCGCTGCGCGCCCGGCGCACGCAGTGCGGCGTCCTCCTTGCGGGTGAGAAGCTCACAGGGCTCTCCCCACTGTACGCAGCAGCTCTTTCCGTTTTCTTTGGCGAAATGCAGGGCGATATCGGCCTTTGTAAATATCTCGTTCAAAAGCTTCCCGTCGCTGACGCAAACGCCCACGCTGCAGGTGATCTGCCGCGTCGCGTGCCCCGCCGAAACAGAGATCTCTTCCGTCAAGCGCTACGCGACAGCCTCGAGCGCCTCCCTGCGCGTGTCGGTATGGTCCGCAAACACGACGAACTCGTCGTCTCCCACGCGACCGACAACCGCCTGCGGCCCAAAAACCTCGCGAAGCCTCTGCGCCGTCTGCGCCAATATCTTGTCGCCGACCCGGTGTCCGTATGCTTCGTTTGCAAACGCGAGCTCGTCGATGTCGATCACGTAAAGCGCGCCGACCTGCCCGATCGGCGCGTCCTCAAGCGCCTCGCCGATCGCCTCCATCGCGGCGTTGTGGTTTAAAAATCCCGTCAGGGAATCCGTCCGCGTCGCAAGCTGCAGCTCGGCAAGGCTCTTTTTATACTCTGCGTTCGGCTGCGCTTCCTCCTGCGGAAGCCGCACGGTCTGCGAGATATCGCGGCCGATCCCGTAAACGCCGATGGCACGGCCGTCCGCGTCGGTGACGATCCCCTTTTGCGTCACGGACCAACCGGTGCCGCTTTCTCTTTGCGGCAGCGGCTCGACATACGGCTCAAGCGCTTTTTTGCCCGCCAGCATCGCCCGATCATCGTCCGTATAGCGCTGCGCGAGCATTTTATCCTCGAACAGATCAAAATCCGTTTTTCCGATGACGTCCTCCGGGGACGAAAGCCCCAGCATATTGCTGAAGGGCTTTGAAGCTTTTACATAGACGAGATCGATGTTCTTGACGAACATGAGATCCGTCGTGTCAGAAAAATAGCTCTGCGCCCAACACAAAAGCAAATGGGAACTCGAACATTCAGTATCATTTGTCATTTTATTTCTCCGCAGAAGATTCCTTATCCGAATTCAAGATAGAGCGCAGCTGCTCAAAAAGCCGCATAAGCTCTTCATAGTGCGGCTCGACGCCCTGCGTTGTACCCGACCGCAGCAGCTCGACGATCTCGCAGATCTGTGCGTACATGGGTGTCAGGGAAAGATTGCCAAGAACGCCCTTGAGCGTGTGCGCCGTCTCAAAGGCCTCCTTTACGTCGCCGCAGTCCAGCGCCCGCCTCAACTGAGAAAAGAGCGGATCGGCCAACAGCTCGCCCAGCAGCGTCAGATAAAAGTCCCGGTCGTCCGCCATGCGCTCCAGCGCTGCTTTTGTATCACAACCCCACGAAGCGAGGCGCATCATCACATTCCGCATAAAAACCTCTTAAAAATAAGGTGAAAAACACGGCACACAAGTCGCACGAGCGAGGTTACGTCCCTAAATGATAATAATATAACATGGCGCAAAATACAACCTGTTTTCGACAAATTCTCCTTACTGCCCGCGGAGGTTTCAGTGTAACCACGGGCTTTGGGCGGCTCTTTTCAGCACTCCGGCGTGCACTTTGCAAGGCCGCGCGCATCCCTGCGGCCGCCGCGTTGCTTTTTCTCTTGCCCGCCTGACCCGTGCTGTTAAAAGAAAATCCGCCGGCTCTGTACCCAACAGAACCGGCGAATATCCCTCTTTGTGACTGTCGGCAGCAGCCGCCGACTTGAAGCCCCTGTTACCGCCCGTCGATCTCAAAATAGCGCGCCAGATTTGCGTTCGGATCGACGCGCGGCGCGAGCAGCGGCTTTTTGCAGGTAAACAGCGGCGTGACGCCCGGGCCGTGGCCCATCAGGCGACTGTCGGTGTGCGCGATGACGCCGACGGTCGCGGCGCCCTGCACAAAGCTGTAGCCATAGCTGCTGTCAAAATCCTCTATAAAGACAAGGTCGCCGAGGCGCAAGCCGTCCAAGTCGTAATCCCGCACCGTTTTCTCGTCAAACAGCGTGACGTCGCAGTCTCCGCTGTCGGTCGACGTCGCGCCGACGCCCGAGCCCATCAAGCGCGCCGGGATGCGCTTAGCCGCAGGAACGAGCAGACGCCCGTCCTTTTCCTCCACGGACAGCTTATCAAGCAAGCCGGGATCGATGCTCAGAAAGCGGACGTCCGGATAATCCGTCAAGCACAGGCCCTTGCCGAACGCGCGGATCTGGATGACGTCGCCGACGGCGAGCTGCTCGAGCGCAGTCGGTGAGAACCAGCCGATCACATGCTCGATGCCGCCGTGCGTGCCCGTGACAAGTCCCCGCGCGCCCTTCGCGTCGCCCGACAGCACCTGCATCTCGTTGCCGATGCACGCAAGCTCATTATACAGCGTGTTTTCGCTGCTGTTCGCGTTTTTTGTCGATACGCCAGGCTCAACATGATCCGCAGCCCAGCCGCACGCCGGATCGCCGATGCGCACGTTGTAGGTAATGCCGCCGGTGTTCGGAAGCATAAAGGTCCGTCCGTCGATGCCCACGCGCCCCTGCGGCCAATAGGTCGGCGGGCTGACGCAGCCTTGCACCGAAATGCGCACAAGGCGGTCGATATTGGTTTTGAGCATAGGTTTGTTCCCCCGCTGTAAGATTTTGATAAAGAAAAGCGCTCGTGCGAGCGCTTTTCAGAGAACCCTTATCTGCGGCGCGCGGCCGATTTTCTGCGCTTTTTACGGGAACGGCCGCCGATGCGTATGACGCCCTTTTGAATGAGAATGAATACCGCCGCTCCCGCGGCGAGCAGAACGCCGACGATGATCAGGATCACAACAAGCCCGGCGCCGCCGGCTTTGTAGTTTGTGATCACATACTCAGAACAGTGATCCATCGAAAAACTGACATAGCCGCCGCTCACGGTCAGATCCTCCGCGAACAGCTCCAGCTTTTCCGTGTCCGCGTTGTAATAATAAACATAAGCGCTGCTGCCGTCCTGGTACTTGTCGCCGACGTAGATCTTGACGGTGCTTTGCGCGGGCAGCGCGCCGCTGTGGGAGAAATCAAGATAAATGCAGCCCTTGTCGTTCGTCAGCTTGTCGATCTGGTCCTTGTGCAGCGAAGAAAAGTTGACGGTGGTGTTGAAGTCGGCGGCGGCTGCGCCGATATCCGCGCCCGCAAAGGACCAGGAATACAGCAGCTTTCCGCTTGTGTCATATTTTTGGATCTCGATCTTTTTTCCGCTCGAACGCAGCTGCTCAAGCAGCGCGGCGGTCAGGATATTGTTGTCGTCGTGGATCTCCACCGTCACGGTGTCGCCGGTCACCTTGCCGAGCCTCCGCGCGAGGCTGTCGAGCGTTATGTAGGCATAGTCGCGCGTGACGGTCAACGTGTAGCAGTTGACGAGCGTACCGCCGTTGAGCACTGAAACGACGACGGTGTTTTCACCGATCTCAAGCGGATCGGCCGTAACGCTCCATGTGTCTGCGGAAGCCTCGGTCGTCGCGGTGATATTCATCTGCGTGACCGAATTATCGATGTTGATGGTGTATTCATAAATGTCCGGAGAAAATGTAAATTCCGCACCCTCAACCGTCAGGGTGTTGAGCCGATGCAACGCCGAGGACGAAGAGCTGACATGTCCGTTCTCGTCGCGGCGAATGACCTTGAGCGTATAAGTGCGGGTCTCGCCGTTTTCAGCGCTGACAACGATCGAAAAGGTATTTCCGTAAACGGACAGCTTCTGTGTCCCGAGCCCGGTGATCTTGGAGGTCGTGTCGGCCGCCGTAGCTGTGATCTCGACGCTCTGCGTCTCGTTCGGTACGATTGCGGTGTAGCTCGTCGTCGTCTGCACAAAATCGAGCTTCACGCCGGCGACGCTCAGAGAGGAAAGATAATTGTTGACGCTGCGCGTATCGGGGCGCGAGATATTCAGTGTATAGGTCTTGGTCGTTTCATTTTCGGCAGTCACGACGATCTTGAACGTGTTCGTGCCGTAGGAGAGGGTCTTTGTCCCATCGCCCACAAGCGTCGCCTTGGAATTGCTCGCCGTGGCGGCGATCTTTACGCTCTCGACCGTCGACGCGACGGTCACGGTATAACTCGTCGTGCTCTTGCTGAACGTAAAGGTCGCGTCGCTGATCGTCAGCGCCGACAGCGTGCTGTCGTCGCTGCGGTCGTCCGTGCGGGTGATGACGACCGTATATGTCTGCGTGTTTCCGTTCTCCGCCGTCACGATGAGCTTCGTGGTGTTGGTGCCGTAGGCGAGCGTCTTTTCACCCGTGCCCGTGACCTTCGCCTTGCTGTCGGTCGTCGTCGCGGCGATGGTCGTGCTGGTCACCGTCGACGCGACCGTCACTCCGTAGCTCGTCGTCGCAGCAGTGAACCCGTTCACCGCCGTTCCGCCGACCGTGATGCCGCTGAGCGTCGTGACGCTGCTGCGCGTGTCATTTTGTTGGATGGACAATATATAGGACTTGGACGTCGTTCCGTCCTGCGACGTGACGGTGATCGTCCTTGTATTTGTCGCCCCGTAAGTAAGCGACCATACGCCGTCCCCCGTGACACTCGCGGTGCTGTCCACGGCAGTCGCCGCGATCGTGACGCTTGTGGCGCTGGTTGCAGTAAGCTCGAACGTCGTGCCTCCGGAGCTCAGGTCGACGGCTGTGCCGTCGACCGACAGCGCCGACAAATTCACATTCGGATCCTCCGCAAATGTCAGCAGGCTGAACTGCGATAACAGGATGCACAGCAGCAGCGCGAATGCAAGAGTCTTCTTTTTCATTTCAATCACCCTATCCCAACCTGTATTGAGGCGCGCTTCCACGGCGCCGAACAATAGATTGTTTCCATAGTATAATAAAATTAAATACTTTTCAACTCCGGGGCGTTTCATCCTTGGGAAAGCCCGTTGCGGGGCGCGCATCCGCGTCGCTCAGCTGACGGTTCACGCGCGGAAAATCGCTCCCCTCCAGCTTGTTGACGCGGCGGTCATAGGTCAACAGGCCGTTGAGCTCGTCCTCGACGTCGCTCAGCTGCGTATAGACGCTTGCGCAAAGCCCCTTTCGCTTTGCGGGGAGGATCTCCCGTTCAAACAGCGCGCACAGCGCCGCGGCAAGACCCGCTTTGTCCGAGATATCCTTATAGCCATAAGTCTCCACGCCGAACGTATGGCCGGGCATCTCCAGCGTATAACCGCCGAACTCGCTGAGCACGACCGCACGACCCCGGCGATCCCTTTTAAAGCGGTACGGGCGAAAATAGACGTGACGGCTGCGAAAATCGCCGCCGCCCTGGTCATGCCAACCGCTCGCGCGGTCGACAAGGCGCGTCGCATCCAGCTTGCGTATCTCCGCGTCCGCCAGCGCGGAATCAAACTGTCCCCACCCCTCATTAAAGGGGACCCAGACAACGACGGACGGCGCGCTGCGCAGCTGCAGCACCGTCTCGCGAAGCTCGCTGTAATACTGCGCGCGGCCGGCGGCGTCGCCGCGGGCGAAAAGGCCATACAGATGATCGTTCAAATGAAAATCGACCGCGACGGGCCACAGCACAACCGGCTTTTTATACGCCCCGCCGCCGTTCACCATCTCCTGCCACACGAGCATACCGAGCCTGTCGCAGTGATAGTACCAGCGCAACGGCTCGATCTTTATGTGCTTGCGCAGCATATTAAAGCCAAGCGCCTTCATCGCTTTTATGTCGCCGATCATCGCTTCATCCGACGGCGCCGTATATAGGCCATCCGGCCAGTAGCCCTGATCCAGCACGCCGTTCATGTAGTACGGCGCATTATTCAGAAAAATGCGGGGAACGCCCTGCACATCCTTGCATATCCCGATCTTGCGCATCCCGAAATAGCTTTCGACCGCGTCCTCGCCCATGCGCGCGCTCAGCGCATAAAGCTTCGGATGCTCGGGACTCCACGCCTCGAAGCGCCCGGCCTCGATCGTGACGGGCGCGTTTGTCGTCCCCTGCACCGTCTGCCCGAAGGCGGTGACTGCGCATGGCTGCGTGCACGCGGACAGCACCGTCACGCACACGGCGGACGCGTCATACAGCGGAACAATATGCAGGCCGCCGATATAGCTTTGCGGAACACGCTCGCACCAGACCGTCTGCCAGATGCCGCTTTGCGGAGTGTACCATATGCCGCCGCGGTCGGTTTTCTGCTTTCCGCGGGAATGATAGGACGTATCGCTGCTGTCCCGCACGCGCACGACGAGTTCGCTGCTTTTCGCAAGCAGGTCGGTCACATCCAGCATAAACGCGGTATAGCCGCCCACATGGCTCCCCGCCGGCACACCGTTCACAAAGACATCGCACCGCTGATCGACCGCGCCGAAATGCAGCAGCACCCTGCCGTCCGCGAAGGCGGCGGGCAGTTCCAGCATGCGGCGATACCACAGCACATCCTGCGGACGCACGGTGCGGCCAACGCCGGACAGCGCGCTTTCGGGCGAAAAGGGCACGAGGATCTCCCCGTCGTAGACGTCCGGCGGCGTTTCACTTTGTGTGATCGCATATTCCCATGCCCCGTTGAGACACAACCAAGGCTCGCGGTACATCTGCGGCCGCGGATATTCCGACAGCACCGCTTGCCTGTCTAGATTTTCTCCAAAGATCGTTTGCAATGCACACCCTTCTTCCCCCTGTTTTTTCTATTTTAATCGTTTGCGGCCGCATTTTCAACGTGCGGCGTGGGCACAAAAAAAGCGCCGGCACCAGGCCGACGCTTCCGTGTAGAAACATCTTATTGCGGGACGATATCGCTGCGCTCATCGCCGACAAAAAACAGGGCAATGGTGCCGCAGCCGGTATGCGCGCCGATCACGGTGCCGACCCAGTTGATATCCACCTTTCCGTCCAGCTTCGGGAAGGTCGCCTCGACGAGATCCGCGACAGCGCGCGCGTCCTCATAGCACGCGGAGTTGCTCAGGAAGCACTTGCCGCTGTAGTCGAGCCCGCCTTCGGCGTGCTGTTTCATGCGCTCGACGATCTCCGTGATGACGCGCTTTTTGGAGCGGATCTTTTCGCGCGGGATGAGATGTCCCGCCGCGTCCATGTTGAGCAGCGGGCAGATGCCGAGCATCTGGCCGAAAACGCCCGCCGTTTTGGAGATGCGCCCGCCGCGGATGTATGCGGACAGGTCGGTCGAGAAAAACCAGTGGTGAATCCTCAGCTTGTTCTGCTGTGCCCAGGCATACAGCTCGTCGAGCGACGCGCCCGCGTCGCGCCGATCCGCGAGCAGCTCCATGAACAGCCCATAGCCGGAGGACGCGCCGAGCGAATCGACGACCTCTATGCGTCGATCCGGATACTTCTCCAACAGTTCGCCCTTCGCGATGCACGCCGAATTATAGGAGCCGGACAGCCCGGAGGACAAGCTGACGTGCAGAATGTCCTTCCCCTGCTTTAAAAACGGCTCGAAAAAGGCCAGGAACTGATCGACGTTGACCTGCGCGGTCGTGGGAGAAGCTCCCTGCGCGATACGCGCGTAAAATTCCTCGAACGGCATCGTCTGACCAAGATCATCGGGATACTGTTTTCCGTCGAGGTTGAAATGGAAACAGACGTACGGGATGCTGCGGCGCTCGAAATGCTCCTTTGTTAGGTCCGCCGTCGAGCAGCAAGTCAAAATATAACTCAAAACGAATCCTCCTTGAGAACGGGCAGTGTGAGCTGCGTTTATAAAAATTATTATACTATGCGCGAGCGCATTCTTTACGCTACACAGGCGCGCGCAGTGTCTACACAAAAAAACTCCGTGGTAGAGTCGTGGACGGGCTTTCTCTACCCCAAGTAGACATGAGCTCGGGCGTTTGATTTTAGCGTTACTGTATTCTATAATTTGGGTATTAATTCGGGAAGGAGCCAAAAAACCGACAA
>JAYFQJ010000068.1:0-20392 GCA_034927165.1 Oscillospiraceae bacterium | reverse complement strand
ATTGCATTTGTACACCCGCGCAGCTGCCCGATATCTTCAATGGGCTTAACCTGACCCTGCCAATAGATCGAAGCATAAGCGCTCGCACACATATAGCCGCACAGAACATCGTCCAGAAACGGTGTCAATCCGGTGCCAAATCCGCAGATCTCCTTCATGCTTTCCGGTATCAGACCCAATCCATGCTGTGCGGCATTTCTCCAATGCATAAAATCTTCCCGAATAAAACGGTGCGACTGTTCCTGCTTCAGCGTCTCCGGAAAAACCAGCGGCGCGGCCCCATGCAGCTTCCCGCTTTGGAGGATGATCTCTTTGAGCATAACGATGCGCGCGGCAAGCTGCTCTGCTTTTGCGGGATCTTTCGGCAACTTAGGCCGGGGATCATACACGCTCATCTTATCGACTGGATATAGTTTGTCACCAATTACACACCATTCGCCCCGCGCATTCAGCGCGAAAGCGGGGCGGCACTGCTGTGCGGGTATCGAAACGGAATACGGCAGAACCCGCGGCTGACCCGAAAGGATGCTGAACAGCGATTCGCCGCAAATATAATTTGTCGCGTGCTCAAAGGTCGAGTGCCGCTGCATCTGTTCGGAAGATACGCAGCACAGGCGCTGCTTGAGCAAAAGACATATTTTTGCTTCCATTTTTGCTCAACCGATAAAAAAGCTTACAAGCAGCAGCAGAACGCCGATAAAACCAACGATCGCACACGCGATGACAAGTGTTCGGCGCAGCACCACGCCCTCTTTCCCTGATATCCCCGCCGTCGTCGTTCCGAGAATCACATTTCCGGGACTGATAATGCCGCCGATCGCGCCGCCCGCTGTCTGTGCTCCCAGTATCGAAAAAGCATTGAGCCCGAGCACATCGGCGGTCGTCTGCTGAAAGGCACCGAACAATATGTTGGACGCCATATTGGAGCTGGTCATAAACGCGCCGAGCATTCCGATAAACGGCGCTACGATCGCATAATAGCGCCCCAATGCGGCCGCGGTTCCCCGCGCCAGCACCTCGGTCTGTCCGGAGCCGGACATGATCTTAGACATAATGAGCAGCATCATAATAGCACACGCCGAGGGCAAGGCTTTCTTTACCGCCCGATTCGCCGCTTTTCTCAAGCAACCCTTATTTGCATACCCGCGGCGGCGGTAATAAGCGTACCCAAGCAGCGATGACAGCAGCAGAAATGCGCTGGCATGGACAAACGGCCGCAGCGGCGCATAGCTTTCCGTAGCGGCATTTATAACGCCGTAACCTGTTTGTGTCTGCGGCAGAGATAAAGAGATGGACCAACGCGACAGAAGTTCGTTGACCGGCGTGACCGCAAGACACACGTAGGTGATGATCGTCAGCAGGATATAAGGCACAAACGCCTGCAGCAGGCTCATATCCTTCGATTCACCCGCCCTGCTCAACACGGGATCTGTCTGTGCACTGCTGCGCTGAATGCACGGAGAGTTGTCGATGCGCCAAGGCTGATTATACCATTTTGTACGGCCAAGGAGCATCCCCACCAGTAAGCAGATCGTTGTCGGAATAAACGCCGCGATCGTATAATTGAAATTGCTCAGAAACAGCTGACCGCCTCCTTGAACAGCGCTGATTATCAGGACCGCCGGCAGCCCCTTGCGTATTGCTTCGCCCTTCCCATACAGCCAGCAAATCACAAGGCCCGCGGTCAAATTGAATATCCACAAAAAGCAGCCGGACCACAGCGCTGTCTCGAAAGCCTGCGCGGAGCCGTGCGCTATGCCGGTCGTTTGCAGAAGGGAATCCCACGCGAGGCCCAGCGTTCCAAAGGTATTCGCCCACGCATGTCCGATAAGAGGGATCAGCACCGCATACAGCGGCGTTACCCCTATTCCCAGCAACAGCGGCGCACCGACTGCAACAGGCACACCGAAACCGGTGATCCCCTGCAAAAAGCTCGTAAATATCCAACCGATCAGTAGTATCTGCATCAATTCGTTAGGAGAAAAGCGCTGCATGCCCCTTTGAAACACCTTAAATGCTTTTGCTTCATTTGTTACTTCAAAAAGTAAGATCGCTGTAAAAACGACCAGGATAATTGAAAGCGCGCTCCATAGGCCCTTTAAGGATTCAAAAAATATGAGCGTCGGCGGTGCTTTGTAAAGCACCAGTCCGACTGCCAGAGCTGTGAGCATACTCAGTGGCGCTGCTTTATATGCGGGCCATTGAAAAAAAACAATCAACCCCAGCAATACTAAGATCGGCAGCAAAGCCGCAAGCCACATGGGAAGGTTTAAAGGGAGACTCATAGCAACCTCATTATTTCAGCTGTTCCGCGACAAAAGCTTCCAGGGCGTCACGGAATATTTTTGCGGGCGGATTCGCAATACCGGCGCCGACTTGACCGATCCCTGCTTTTTTGTGTGCCATTCCGGTGTTTATGACGGGCAAAATTCCCGTCTCCACTACTTTACGTATATCAAATCCTGTTGGCACGCCTTCAAAATTCAGAGCCGGCATCTGCAGCGCGGGATTGTGCGCCACCGTGATCTCGCCCATATTATGCGTATACTCCGCGGCTTTTGCGGCAGAACCCGCGCCGACAAAATTGACAACTGCCGGCGCGCTGCCCATCGCGCAACCCCCAATACCGATACATTCTGTAATAGCGCTGTCACCCATGTCCGGATTTGCGTCGTCTTCTGTGAACCCGGGGAAATACAGGCCGATCGGTTTTGTACACGGCGCTGTAAACCAGCGATCCTTCAGGGCGCTCACATGGATGCCGAAATCCACTCCGTTTCGGCTCATGGCCGTCACTACCGTGCTGTAGGGGATATTTCGCGCGGCGTCCGTTATGCACTTTCCGCTTGCCATTGCAAGGTTGAGGAAAAACTGGTCGTTTTTACAAACGAGAAACTCCACGATAGAGCGCGCGTTTGTATCGTCTGCGATGACATCCATCAATTCTCCGCAGATTGTCTTGTAAAACAAAAGACTTGCCGCGGTATTGCGCTGGTGCATCTCATCCCCCATGGCGAGCGCCTGCGCCATAATACTTTTGAGATTAACGCCATCCAATCGTTCCACCGTCGTATCCAATGCCGGTGCCAAAACTTTTTCGAGCCACCGCAGCCGATCAATGACCGCCGGGCCATTGGCTCCAAAGCGCATGACCTGTCCGATGCCCTCATTGATCGTGCAGAATGCCGCATTGCCGAAGGCGTCGTTTTTTACCGCAAACACCGGCATGGATTCCGTAATAATGCCGGTCATCGGGCCAACGGCGCTGTGATGATGATTGCAGTCAAAATGCACCTTGCCGGACCGAACCAGCTTCTCTGCATCCTCCAGCGTCGGTGCCCAGTCCTCATATACGATCGCGCCGAGCACTGCGCCCTGCATTGGGCCGCACATTTCCTCATATTCAACCGGCGGCCCCGCATGGAATATGTCATACTTTTCAAGGCCCGGAACGACATCGCCCGCGCGCTTGACGCCCGTCAACACAGGCTGTCCTCTCATCAGAATATCAACCGTTTTCTTATTGGCCGCGTCAATTTTATCAGCGTTCAACTCACAGCGAAAAAGCAAATCGACAAAATGAGTATCGCCGCCTGCCGGGGGCGTCCAGTTGATCTGCGTCACATTTCCACCCGCACTGCATATGCTCTGTGCAAAAGAGGAAAGCCCAATATTCACCACACGGGTATCCGAATTAAAAAGATCCGTCCTCATTTTTGCTCCCTCTTTTCCGCGAGTTTGTTCACCGCATAAACGGCCAGCCTCGCTGCTTGCACATTGCTTGAGGTAACATGGAATCCCATCCGTTCGAGTTCTTTCGCCTGTGCGGAAAGCGTCTGCGGGTCGGCTTGTGTCCCGCAGACATAAGCTATCTTGACACAGGTGCTCCCGGGGGAGATATGCAGAGATCCCGCCGGATCCTCCGCCGAACCATAGCCAAGAACGCAGTCGGTAAGGATGAGGCCAACCGACGGATCGGAACACTCGCGCGCGATGCGCGCTGCTTTCTCTGTCGCATCGATCATCGGGTGCGGTTTCCCGACTGTAAATTCGTCCTCGCCCATATCGACAAACGAATTTTTTTCAGAGCGCTGCGCGTCCGCTAGCGGTTTTACACCCGGAAGCGGCGTATTGGAGCAGACCTCCTGTTCACACGCCTTGCCAAAATGGAACATCGCTTCATAGCAAAGACCGCCCCCGCTGAAAATTCCGCGCAGATAGCGTCTTCCCTCCGCAGCGGCCGTCTCTATCTCCTCGTCCAGCCGCTGCTTGTCGATCCCCGAAAACAACTCTGCTCTCTCGATATGTGCACCGGATTTTTCAACCGCCTCCAGCGACGCCTCATATATGGAATCGCATCCCGTGCCGCCCGCCTCGGTAATGAGGGAATAATCAACCTCACCGGCAAAATTGACAACTACGGGCTTTTTCGTGCGACGGATAAAATCCGCGATCCTCTGCTCGACCTCCTTGCACGGCGGCTTGGATACGATCAGAATCACTTTCGTCGTGTTGTCTTCATTTAGAAGCTCCAGCGCATCCATCATCGTGATACCGCCGATAGATGCTTTTATGTCGCGGCCTCCCGTTCCGATTGCCTGACTGACGCCAGCGCCATTGCGATCGATCTGGACGCAGCATTCCTGCACGCCTGTTCCGGAAGCGCCGACAATACCTATGCTGCCACTGCGAACGACATTTGCAAAGGCCAAAGGCGTGCCGTTCAAAATCGTCGTGCCGCAATCCGGCCCGAACACAAGCAGTCCCTTTTCGTGTGCAATTTTCTTCAGCGCCAGTTCATCCTCGACCGATATATTATCGCTGTAAAGCATAACATTCAGGCCCGCTGTCAATGCTTTTGCAGCCTCATATTTTGCGTAATCGCCCGCGACGGACAGCAAAAGAACATTCGCCTGCGGGTCCTGCGCTAACGCCTGCGATAGGCGCTCCGGTTGCTTGACGCCTTCCTGCTGCGTTTCCTGTTTGCTTGCATCGTCAGACAGCTGACGCTGTGCTTCCGCCAGCGCAGCTTGTACATTCTCATCGTTGTCCGCTCGAACTGCGATGATGAGGTCGTCCGGTGCCGCGTCCGCAACGGTGCTGTCGGATAGGCCGCTTTTTTCAAAAAGCTCTTTGTTTCGTTGTGTGCCCATCATAGCGCTTGCCATCGCCACACCCGTCATTCTGCTCAAAGCGCTTGATATTTTCATTAGAAACACGGAATCACGGTATGCGTTGCTCTGAACGAGAACCCCTAACTTATCCATGTCAATCCTCCAATTCCAGCTTATCTTTTATAATTTCCCCGTATCTGCAGACGACCTCGCCGCCCACCATTGTGAGCGCAGGTCTGCCGATCATAGTTTCGCCGAGATACGGTGTGTTGGAAGCCTTGCTGTGCATCGTTTGCCGACTGACAACCCATTTGCTGTCCGGATCTATCACGGTTATATCGGCGTCTGCGCCGATGCTGAGCGTGCCCCGATTTTTCAAACGCAAAATCTGCGCCGGGCGACTCGTGAGGCAGCGCACCAAATAAGGGTAGTCTATAATGCCTAAGCGCACCATATCCAGCGCCAGTGGCAATGTCGTCTCAAATCCTGCCAGCCCGAAAAGCTTTGTACCGGCGAGGTCGCCGGCGATTTCCGCATCGGTATAAGGACAATGATCGGACGCAATAACGTCTATGAGTTGATCCCGCAATCCGCGTCGAATCCCCTGGACATCCTTTTCGCCGCGGAACGGCGGTTTCACCTTTGCCCGTGTGCCTTTTTCCGGCACGATATCCTCTGTGCGGCTGAATTGGTGCGGAATGACCTCGCAGGAAAAATCCACGCCGCGCCGCCTAAAAAATCGGATGAGTTCTACCGCCCGTTCTGAACCCAGATGCGCGATATGAAGATGCCCTCCAACCTCCTCTTGAACGATCAAGTCACGCGCAATCTCGACGTCCTCCGCCGCTGAAGGAATCCCCGGAAGCCCCAGCTTCTCCGCCAGAGGTCCCGCGTTTACAATCCCGTCTCCTGTGTATGACTTATCCTCGCAATGGACGTCGACCACTCTGTCCGCGCGTTTTGTTAATTCCAGTATGTCTCGCATCATCGTTGCGGTAGGAATCGCGTTTCCATCATCAGAAAACGCCACTGCGCCGGCAGCCGCCATACCGCATAAATCCGCTACTATTTTCCCCTCACGGCCGATCGTAACCGCCCCGAACGGATACAGCCGAATAACGGCGCTTTGCGCCGCGCGTCGTCTGACCGCCTTCACCATCTCCGGGGTGTCGATCACGGGGTTGCTGTTTGGCATCACACCGACGCTCGTAAATCCGCCGCTCGCCGCGCTGCAGGAGCCGGTAAAAAAGGTTTCGCGGTCGCGTTCATTGAAATCGCGCATATGTGCGTGCATTTCCACAAATCCGGGCGCGATGATCTTTCCAGAACAATCCTCTACCGACTCAGTGATCCCTTGGATCGTATTGCCAATCTCTGCTATGCGACCATCACGCACAAGAAGATCGCCTATCATGTCGCGGCCGCTCGCCGGGTCGATAATACGTCCATTTTTGAAAAGAATATCCATATCTGTCCTTTTAGGCAGAAAGCCCGCTTCTGCGGGCCTTTTGCCGTTTTATTACAGGAACTTCTTTATAAGCTCAGAAGCGCGAATAGGATTGCAAGCGCCGCAGATGCAGGGTTTCGCGATTTCTACCCCGGCTTGTTCTATTGTGAGTTGTCCTTTCTTGACTCGGTCCGCCACATCATAGATGAGAGCCGCTGTAATCAACCCGTGCCCGCACATCGTCATGATTTCCAGTTCATTGCGCGCCGGCAGCAGCTCTGTCTTTCCCCATACACCGAGTGAACGGGCGACTGTGTGTCGTTCAAGGCCCGCTTTCTCACAGCATTCTTTTGTGTATTCGAGCAGACCCGTTACAACAACGCTCATGCCGTTGTTGAGTTCCCTTATGCCTTTCAGCGTATTGATAACGTCTTCCTCCCGTGTGAAGACCATATTGAGGACACCGCCATCCACCAATTGTCTGCGCAGCCCCTCCGTGCCGATGGAATAAATGTTCCCCTGCTGCGTATCGCCGGCGTTCACCGCTCCGTTTTTAAGCCCGATGTCCAGGATTTGCAAAAGCTTTTCTCTTGATCCCTCTTTATTTACACCCTTTACTGGCATAGCCAAAATTACATAGTCGTTGCGCAGCGATTCCCTGTCCCCGACGCGATGCAATGTATGTGTCATTTGCTGCCTCCTTGAAAATCAAAGCGCGGATATCCGAGACCGACGTTCGTTTTTCCACTCTCATACATTTCCAGACCCAGCGCTTCAATAGCATCATCAAAATACGTTGTCCCGTCCTGCCTGACGAGTGAAGATACGCCAACGGAAAAAACAGTGTCTATCTGCTTAGATGCCTCATAGCAGTCCCGCAGCACTTCTTCAAGCTTATCTGCGTCGGTCAGTCCTTCCACTATTGCAGACAAAACACGTACATTGCGAACTTCCTCTTTCATCTCGCCGGTTGTTGTGTCCTTCATAACGTAGGTCACGGGATTGAGCGGTTCAAAAATCACGCCATGGCGCGCGAGAGTCATGCATATCTTCTCTACATCGGCAAATGTTGTTCCAGTACCCGGTCGTCCAAGCTCCATGCACAGGCCCACTTTCCCATGTCCTATTCTGCCTGTCACTTCATTCGTTTTCATTTCTGCGGTACCGCGGCCCGACACGCCGGACTTTTCATCTACGCCTGTTGGATTGCTTAAGGATTCCGCGAGGCTTTGCGGCCATGAGAGTTTGCTCGGCTTTATCGCGTCTGCCGGACAGCCGCTGCGCACGCAGTTAAAGCATTCCACACATTTTTCAGGATCGATATGAGCCACTGCGTTGACCGTAATAGCGTGCATCGGACAAAAAATTGCGCAATGACCGCAGCCAACGCATTTTTCCTGTATTATATCCATATGTACTACCTTTCGCTTTTCTTTTTTTATGAATGGACGATAGTCCCGCCGGCACCCTCTATCGCTCTTTGGGCAGCAGCAGCGCAAGTGATGATAGCTCTGCGCGCATCGCCGCCGCGCACGAATTCGATAGCGGCATCCACCTTGGGCAGCATACTCCCACGGGCAAATTCATCGTTTTCACGCTCGCCCGCCAGTGCGTCGGCACTAATAACACCCAATGGACGCTGTGACGTTTTGCCGAAGTCCACATAGACATTTTCCACTTCTGTCAGAATCAGCAGTACGTCCGCTCCAATCTCGTCTGCAAGCAGACCGGATGCGAGGTCTTTATCAATCACGGCGTCTATCCCGCGCAAACCCCCATTGATTTCCGCGACCGGGATACCGCCGCCGCCGCCGGCAATCACGACAGTTCCATCTTCGCTAAGTCTTCTAATGGAATCAAGTTCCACGATTTTCAGAGGATGGGGCGACGGAACAATCCTGCGCCAGCCGCGGCCCGCGGCATCCTCTGCGACCGCCCATCCTTTCTGAGCATGCAGCGCCTGTGCTTGTCCATATGTATAAAATGGGCCAATTGGTTTTGTCGGATCCAAAAAGGCGGGGTCACTGTGTGAAACAAGCACGCGTGTTACCAGCGTGCATGCACGGCGCTTCGAGCCGCCTCTTTTAAAAGCCTCATCCAATGCAGTCTGTATCTGATATCCGATAGCTCCCTGCACCGATGCGCTGCACATATCCATTGTGAGCGCCGGTGTTATTTCCTGCGCAGCCTCATTTTGAAGCAGTACTCTGCCGATTTGCGGTCCATTTCCATGCGTGATCACCACTTGGTCAAAGGCGGCGATGATGGGAAAGATAAAGTCCACTACTTCATGCACTCGGCGCATCTGATTCTCCGCAGTATTGTTATCTCCCTTTTTCTGGAGTGCATTTCCGCCAAGAGCAATTACAATTGTGCTCAACCCGTTTCTCCTTTGCACGCTGTCGTCTTCCCCAGAATAGCGCACAATCCGCGGTACGTCACGGTATCATGATCCGAAAACGCCGTCTTTGAATTGTGCATTTTGCACAATGTTCATTTGTTCCCTTCCATACGAAAAATCTTAAGTCCCAACTGTATCTCGAGGAGCTTCTCTGCGTCTTGGAGATCTGTATGAAGTATTTCCTTGATTCTCTCGAGTCTGTAAATCATTGTATTTCTGTGTATATACAAGCGTTTCGCCGCATTGCTGATATTGCCCTTTTCTTGCAAGAATACTTCCAGCGTCTCGACCATATCCCCGCCGTTTCTTTTGTCGTACTGGATAAGTACTCCTATGGAAGAAGCGCACAGCTCCTCCTGTGCCTGTCGTGACGTTCCCGAGCCGAGCAGGTGGTAGACGAGCAGATCCTCAAACCAGCAGATCGCATTCGCATTGGCCAGATCATGCGTGATTCGAAGCGCTTCCTGCGCTTGCATAAAACTATGATGAAGCTGTGTGATATCTCCGCACGTCTTTCCGACACCGATCATAAAGCGAATTTCCTGTGGAATTTCGGCGAGAGCACCGCGCAATTGTTCGATCTCCTGCCCAATCTTGGCGCGGATCGTCTCATATCCCACCATGTCTTTCGCAGGCAACAGCAGCACGATGAGATTGAATCGAAAGAACGCGCAGCAACCCAGTCCATAGAAAGCCAACTTCTCCTCACAGACGCGCATTATCCTTTTTTGCGTCTCTCCGCAGCCATCAATGTCGGAAAAAAACTCTTCGACCGCACGGCCCTGTACAGAAAGCAGCTTTATTACCGCACATATATAAGGACTGTCGGTCCGCAAGCCGTGCACTTCCGCAAGACTGCGCGTGGCATCGGAAATCTCCAGCCTGCCCTCGAGCAGATCATTCAAAAAGTCGCGCTGCGCCATTCGCTTGCTTTCTTCCACGCGCTTTGTTTTAATTCGCTCTTGTGCGATAACAACAGCTGCCTGCTCCAAAGCCATATATTCAATGCTGCGCAGCTTTTTCACGGACTCCCAAACAACAAGATAGCCATAGACCTTCACGCCGGCACGGATCGGGAGAATACGGCAGGCGACGTCTGCTCCGTTTGTACTGTAAACGCGCTTGATCGCCTTTTGATAGTTCTCAATATCTCTGGGCAGCTGCTTCATAAATGAATCCGAGAAAATGCGGCTGTGCTTAGCAAGATTAAATACGTTTCCCAACGGCATCGGGTTGTCCGGGTGTTCCGCGCTGGCCAACAACGACCAACGGCTGTCCATAATCAAAAGAGGGTTTCCGACAAGGCTGGCTGTATTCTCTGCAATGCTGTCCAGATCAAGCTCGGAAAGCGTATATTCGACAAGCTGTTTGTGAATTTTAAAATATTTTTGCAGCAGCGTATCTTCACGAATAAAAATCTCATTATTGATATAATTCGATATTTGTGAGAGCGTGTAGCTGAGAGGTATACGCACGATGGGCAAACCGCATCTGTTTGCGAGATCGATCATCCCTGTCGGAACCTCATCCCAATATCTTTTTACTTTTACTCCGAGTCCCGCGCATGCGAGTTCTGAGAGTTCGCGCACCAAGCGCAACTGCTGTTTCTCATCATCCTTGAACACATAACCGGTTGTGAGAACAAAGTC
This sequence comes from Oscillospiraceae bacterium, assembly GCA_034927165.1. Taxonomy (GTDB): domain Bacteria; phylum Bacillota; class Clostridia; order Oscillospirales; family Ruminococcaceae; genus JAYFNU01. Next base: position 9,781 of record JAYFQJ010000068.1, on the reverse strand, counting down.
TCCCGGCAGCAGCCAGTCATACGTATCAGGATTGTCCAGCACATTCACATTGCGGATAAGATTATTCTCTGCCTCTTTTCCCGCTACGATCTGTAAGCCCGGCAATTCCTTGTTATCTGCAAGTGTACGTACGTTGAAGCCCATGTGGCACCCCCCCGGCATCTTTCGTTATAAAAATTGACAGCAAATCGGCACATTATCATCTTACCCCGATTCTCTGTCAATTCCAAGCTTTCGCTAAACGTATTTCCCGATACCGCTTTTAACGCGCAGCTGCCCCTTTTGTACGACAATATGGCCGCGGATGATGGTGGCCGCAATGTTCCCTCTTGTTTTTTTGCCGTCAAAAGCCGTCAAATTGCTTCTTCCATGCAGGTGATCGTTGCAAATCGTATATGTATCGTCGAGATCAACAACGGTAAAATCCGCATCAGCGCCGATACGCAGGCAGCCCTTTCGGGGATAGAGCCCCCATATGCGCGCTGGATTTTCACTGTAAAGCTGCACAAATTGCTGTAAGGTGATTCGTCCGGACGCCACAGCGTCCAGCATCAGACGCGGACCGATCTCCACGCCCGCGGCCCCGGCTGCAGCTGCCCACAGTCCGCCCTGTTTTTCCTGCAGGGTGTGCGGAGCATGATCTGTTGCGATCATCCCTATGGTCCCGTCGGCGATGCCTTCCCACAGCGCGCTTTGATCCTCTGCCGTGCGAATCGGCGGAAAACATTTCATTGCTTCACCCAAACGCGCATAGTCCCTGTCGTCAAGCAGCAGGTACTGCGGGCAGGTCTCCGCCGTAACATCCACCCCTTTTCGACGGGCATCGCGAATAAGCTGTACGCTTTGTTTCGCACTCACATGATAAATGTGGATGGAAGCATTGGTGCTCTGGGCCATCACAATGGCCTTAGCGACAGCGTCTGCCTCGGATACCGCCTTGCGGATATTCGGCAACTGCGCAAAGTCTGCCACGCCGCGCGCTTGGTACTCCCTTGCAACGGCATCGTTTATTGCGTTATTCTCCGCATGAAAACCGATGCGCTTGCCAAGGCGCATCGCCGTCTGCATCTGTTTGAGGATCACGCCGTCTGAAGGTGCTGCGATGTTGCCGACGGAGGTTCCCAGATATATCTTAAACCCGAGTGCTCCCGCCCTTGCAAGATCGGCCATCTCATCCGCGTTGTCTTCCACGAGCAGCGCGTACAAAGCAAAATCGACGTAAGATTTTGCTGACGCCATTGCGCTCTTCTCCTTCAGACGCTGCGCTGTCGACGTCACCGGCACAACATTGGGCATATCCGCAACACAAGTGATCCCGCCGTAAACCGCAGCTCTGGATCCGGTTTCAAAATCCTCTTTCTGCGTGAGTCCGGGATCACGGAAATGGACATGAGCGTCAATAAGTCCCGGAAGGACCGTTTTCCCGGCGGCGTCATAGACCTCCGCCGCCTGAATCTCCGCATCCCTGCCTGCCAAAGCAAGTATCTTACCGCCTTGGACTGCGATTTGTATGTCATCCAATCTATCAGTGGCTGTCACCACATTTGCGTTTTTTATCAAAAAATCACATTGCATCAGGTCTGTCCTTCCGTATCGCTTTCTTATGGTCTTGCATCGATGCTGACGGCTCTCACAATATTTGCGCCGCTCTTTATACATTCTCCGCTTCTGCTCAGCACAAGCATTCCCGCCGTAAGATTATGGTCAAGACTTACGTTCGCAGCGTACGGCTCTGAAACGAGCAGCGACGGCAGCGTCAGTGACATTCCGGCAGCATAGCCGCGAAACAAGTCCTCCTTTTGTGAGGGCAGCATCCCAACCAGTTCCTCCAGCAGCGTATCCTTTACTCCCATACGTGCCATCTGTTCTTCATCCAATTCAATATCCAGCGGGAGCAGCACGACTTTTGTTTCGCAATTGAGCACGATCTCAGCTGCTTCCGGATCCGCAAGGAAGTTTGATTCCGCGCAAGCCGAGGCGTCTGACCTGCGCACGCCGCCGCCGACCACTATGATTTCCTCAATGGCTTGTACAATATCTGGGGCGGTGTGTAAAGCGCACGCAAGGTTGGTCAGCGGTCCGGCAGTCAGTATCGTGATTTTTTGCTTTGCAGCCCGAAGGGTCTCTATCAAAAAGGTAACGGCGTGCAAATTCTGCGCTTCGCCCTTCATCGACGGGAAGAGTTTCTCCGGCCGCCTGCTGTTTCGGTTCGGATGATAATATAGCCGTCGAGCCATTGAATCCCTGCATCCCTCGTACACCGAAATGTCCCTGTGCAGCTTTTCGAGAACGGCGAGCGCCTGTCTTGAGGCGTCCGAGCAAGCAGCGCCATCCCCCACGGTGCACACACCTGCGATCTCAATGCCCTCGCCGCTTGCAGCCGCGCATAGTGCTGCCATGCCGGCGGGCGCCATTCCAATATCCAGTATTACTTTTTTCATCCGTGCTACCTCACTTAAATAACTCGCATAAAATAGACGCAAACTTGTCCGGATCCGCGCCGAAGGCAAAATAGACATTCTTCTCTTCAGTGAAATATCGCGGATCCACAATGGTCTGTCCTTGTCCTACGCCGTCCCCGCAGTCGATGTCGCAGCGGCAAAATTGGACGTCTGTCAGAACGGTCGGGTCGATCAAGTATGCAATGCAAAGCGCATCATGAACGGGTGAAAGATCCTTTTTGTGCAGTGGCTGCGTTTTGTTGTAAACGAGCATTCTGTTTTCGGCCATCTCTGCCGCAAAATCGCCGGTGCGCGTGTGCAACGCGCGCAGCATAGCGCAATGTTCTTTACCGAAAGCCCCTTTATGCGTGGCGTCCAGTGGAACAATCGTGACCTTTGCTCCGCAGCCGATGACTTTTTGCGCAGCTTCCGGATCATGCCAAATATTCGACTCCGCACAGGAGGTACAGTTTGCCTGACGACTGCCTCCCCCCATTATAACGATCTCCTCGATATGCTCCGCTATGCGTGGCTCCATAGTCAACGCAACGCCAAGGTTAGACATCGGCCCCACTGCCACAAGCGTAATTTTTTCTGTTGCGTGCATGAGGTAATCCACATAAAAGGAGCAGGCGTCGCGCCGCTCGAACGGGCGGTCGGACGGCGGTATCTCCAGGTAATCCGGGTGCATACGCAGTATCTTTCCGTCGTCAAGCTTTACGGACTTGTTGATGCGTCCATCGCGCAGACGGGAGAAGCTCAAGTGCTTTACCATTGCGTCAGGGCTGCCCTTGTAGACCGGTGTACTTTTCCCGATCATCCGCATCACACGCAGCGTATTCTCCGTCGTATTATGTACCGGCTGATTTCCCCATGTCGTACACACCGCAACCAGATCGAGCTGTGGTGCCAGTGCCGCGGCCATAATCGCTACCGCGTCATCGCTCCCGGTATCGACATCAAGTATCAGTTTCCTGCGTTTTATTGTATTTGACATTATTCTCCCTCACCCATCCTGAGTTTTTTTGCTAACTGTTTTTTATGCCTGGAAATGCGTATAACTGATATCACTATCAGAATCAATATAGTCGCAACATAGGGGAACATGGATACGAACTCCGACGGGAGACTGGTCACCTGCAGAGCGTTCGCCGTAGCATCAGAAACGCCAAAGAGCAGAGCTGCAAGCGCCGCGCCGACCGGTGATCCATTGGCTATATTCATGGCCGACATACTGATAAACCCGCGCCCTGCGATCATATCCCTTGAAAACCAGCTGACATAGCCCATTGACATATACGCGCCGGCCATTCCTGTAAGGATACCGGAAAGAAGAAAGGATATGATGTGAATCTTCTGCACGGAAATTCCCACCGATTCAGCGGCATTTGGATTTTCCCCCACAGAACGTATACGCAAGCCGATCCTTGTTTTAAATAGAAGGTAATATACGGCCCATACCATTGCGAATGCGACGTAGGTCAACAGATTATGCCCCGATAAAACATCGCCTAAGACTGGGATATCTCTGAGGAGCGGTATGTCGACAGCCGGGATTTTTAAACTCGCGATGGATGCTGCGCTTGTCGCTTTCTGACCGCAGGCAAGATACAGAACAAAAACTGTTCCGCCCACCGCGGCAAGATTGACAGAGATGCTGGTCAAATACAAATCCGTTTTGAGCACGAAAGCGCAGTATGCAATTATTCCGGAAATCAGAACACCTCCCAGGACCGCGCCCATAAAACCGATAAAGATACTCTGGGTTGCACCGCTCACAAGGACTCCGGAAAGCGCTGCGGTCAGCATCATGCTTTCAAGCGCCATATTGAGGAGTCCCGCTTTCTTTGTAATACACGCCGCCAAAGCGCCGAAGATCAGCGGCGTTGAAAGCCGTATGACGGAAAACAGCATACTGCTGATCCACTGTGCGTTTAAATATGTATCCATCTATGCCTTGTCCTCCTTGAGCTGCGCCCGCGCATTTTTGAAAATGACCTTGTTTTTTATCGAGCCAAGGAACATTTGGGCAGCAATGAGCAATATAATGATCGCCTGCAACACAGAAACAAATTCCGCCGGTACATCGGTAGAACGGTTGACCACATCTGCGCCGATGCGAAGGTAAGCAAGAAGGAATGCCGACAACGGAACAAAGATCGGATTTTTATGCGCCAGCACTGCTACGAGCAGGCCGTCGAAGCCGTATTGCGTAAGATTGTCCCATTGAAATCTGTCATAAATGCCGAGGATCTCAACAGATCCTCCCATGCCCGCCATCATACCGCCGAGCATCTGTGCCACAACCATGCTTGCCGCCACGCTGATGCCAGAATATTTGGCAAAATCCGGGTTTATTCCACAGACGCGTATCGAGTAGCCAAGCGAGGTTTTATACAAGATCACAACGGCAATCATTACCGCAAACAGCGCCACGAATATGCCGGTATGCAGTCGTGTTCCTGGCAAAAACTGGACAAGCTTCGCCTGCGTTGGTATCATCGTGGAGGCATTGTAGGTGACTGCCTTGTCGCGCATACCCACGCGCAAAATGTAGTTGCTTAAATACAACAGGGCATAGTTCATCATGATCGCCACGACAACCTCGTTTGCGTTGAGCTTTTGTCGCAGGATTGCGGGGACAAAGGCAATACATGCTCCAATAATGCCCCCACAGACAATCAGCAAGGCCGGGAACAAAAATGAAGGGATGCCTAAGGGCTCCAATTTGATTGCAAGTAAGGTTGTGATACACCCGGAAAACAAAAACGCACCCTCACCGACAAGATTGAACCGGTTCGCCGAATACATAAAACACATGCATGTTCCGGTGAACATGAACGGTATCGCCAGCTCGATAATGTTGAAAAAGCGGCGCTTCGTTGAAAACGGACCGAAAGCAAACATTTTGACCGCCTCAAGCGGTTCATCCGTGATCGCGATCAGTACAATCAGCGCAAGTGCATAAGCAAGGATAATCGCCGCAACGATGCGCAGCAGCTCAAAACCAAATTCGATTTTTCTGGTACTTTTCATTAAAGATCACCCATTTCTTCCGCTGTCATGCATCGCAAGCCCAGCATATACTCGCCAAGCAGATCCTCCGGGATCTCATTTGCTTTCTTGAAATGCGCAACCACTTTTCCTTTGCGCATGACCAACAGTCGGTCGGATACCTCCAGCACTTCATTCAGATCAGCAGAAACAAGCAGCGCCGCCACCCCCTCTTTGCGCGACTTCTTTATGAGTGTCGTTCGGATCATCTCCGTTGTACCCACGTCTATGCCGCGCGTCGGTTGGTTAGCTATAATAATGTTCGCACCGGATGTGAACTCTCTCGCAATGACGACCTTCTGGATGTTCCCGCCGGAGAGCATCCGCACGGGCTGCTCCCTGTCGTCACAGGCAATCTCAAATTCCTTTATACATTCGTCAACAAGCGCGTTGACCCTTTTGGTGTTGATAAATGGACCACTCTTGAATTCTTTTTTGTTCACACGGTCGGAAATAATGTTTTCCCGGACCGAAAGCTCCCCTGCGCAGCCGAACTTCATGCGGTCCTCTGAGATATGCGCAACCCCCAGATCCCGTATCTGCCGGATACTCTTTCCCTTGATCTCCGTGTCATTGACAATGATGCTCCCTTTTACAAAAGGTAGCATTCCGCTGATAATATCGGAGAACTCGCTTTGTCCGTTGCCCTCTACGCCGGCTATACCTAAAATTTCGCCGGCGCGGATTGTAAAGGACACGTCGTCGATCACTTTGCGTCCTTCATCATTTATGTATGTTACATTTCGGACCTGCACCACGTCTTTCTTTGGCTTCGGATCCTCTTTGTCGATCTTCAGAACGACGTCGCGGCCGACCATCATCCTCGATAATTTTATCTGTGTGAGATTCTCAATATCCTCTGTGCCGATTACGCGGCCATGCCGCAGAACAGTCACGCGATCGCAGAGCTGCATGACCTCCTCCAGTTTATGCGAGATGAATATAATCGCATGGCCATGCTGCTTCAAAATCTTTATCTGATCAAAAAGCTCCTCGGTCTCCTGCGGAGTGAGAACTGCCGTCGGTTCATCCAAAATTAAAATTTTAGCGCCGCGGATGAGGGCTTTCAGTATTTCCACTTTCTGCTTTAGGCTTACGCTCAAATCGCAAATACGATCGTTTGCGTTGACCTGCAGCTTATATTTATCGGATATCTCCTGCGTCATACGACAGGCGGATGCAATATCAACGTGGAGCCCCTTCATCGGCTCCATCCCAAGAACGACATTTTCCGCGACGGTCAGCGACGGTACCTGCATAAAATGCTGGTGCACCATGCCAATGCCCTTCTTTATTGCGCTGATGGGGCTATCTATATTTTCTTCCTTTCCATTAATGAAAATCTTGCCTCCCTGCGGCTGCTCCATTCCAAACAAAATCTTCATAAGGGTTGTTTTTCCTGCACCGTTCTCACCAACAAGAGCGTGAACCTCGCCTTCATGCACGGAAAAAGTCACGTCCTTGCTTGCAATAAAGCCGTTCGTGTAAATTTTCGTTATATTTTCCATGCGAAGTACTTCAGATTTCATTTTTTACACCTTTCTTTAAATTATGGGATAACCTTTCGGTTATCCCATAATTTTTGAAAACCTCTTTTGCTTACGGAGTAACGCTCGCAGCGAGATCTCTGAATTCACTGTCGTCAGCGAAATCAAAGTAGGACTTCGGAACGATCTCACCCTTTACGACCTTTTCTTGGTATTCAGCGACGGTCTTACGGATATCCTCCGGCACCATCTGCTTGTAGTAGTCGTTATCCGCTATGCCTACGCCGCCGTCCTGAATGCCGAGGATAGTCAATTCTCCCCACTTCATCGTCCCGTCTTCAATTCTGTCGAAGACGACGACAAGCGAATCACCGACGTTTTTCAGCATCGAGGTAATTATAACATCCGCAAGTTCAGGCGATTCCGACTTCGAGTAGGTAAGATACTGATCGGAGTCAACGCCGATCGCGAGCGTGCCATGCGCGATCGCCGAGTTGAAAATCCCAAGACCTGCCGCACCGCCCACGTTGAAAATAACGTCCACGCCGATATCGGTCATCGCGGAGGCGACTTCCTGCATTTTGGCCGCGTCCCCGGCAACGGTATTATAACCGAGCGCAATCTTTATGTCGGGGTTGTAGGTGGTGGCGCCATCAATGTAGCCCGTAAAGAAGTCGTTGATGATCGGAACATCGCGGTTCGCGCAAGCTCCGATTTTCCCGCTTGTAGACATCGCAGCCGCAACCATACCCACAAGGTAGGATCCCTCGTTCTGCTTATAGGAGATGCAGGCCACATTGGGGTCGGTCACTTCCGTTGTCACGCCAACGTCAAACATAATGAAATATTTGTCAGGATAATCCTTTGCGTATTTGAATACAAGATCAGACCAGCCGTAGTTGGACGGCGTAATAATATAGTTGGAATCACCGTCCGCCGTATCAAGAAGAATCGATTCGTTCTTGGAGGTGTCGTAACCGGCTTCAATTACGGCAATGTCATAACCGTATTTTTCCTTGACCTCGTTGACGCCGGCCCAACCATTGTCATTAAAGGACAAATCGCCCAGATTCTGACAGATATACGTGATTTTGCCTTTGCTTTCTTGAACTTCGGGTGCGACCTCTTCCGTCTTGGTTCCACACGCCACAAAGCAGCAGAGAATCATTGTGAGGACAAGAAGAAGTGAAAGAAAACGCTTCATTTTTTTCCCCTCTTTCATTTTTTACTGTCTTGATTGAAAGCAAGCGCCGACAGCTTCGCAAGCTTCCCTATCCCGCTTATTTGCATTCCAAAGGAATAAGGCGAATTTATGCGCTGCGGCGCTGCCTCATCAGATTGGCCGCAGCGAACCCATTTCAGCCCGAATGGACTTGATGAGTTCCGGACAAAGGCTCATATTTACCATGTCGCGTGTCCTATAGGTCGCTTCGCGACAAGCACATTCGAACGCTGCCATTTCATCAAGGGAAAGCCCGTGCGCAATGCTGTACATCAATCCCGCCATCAATGCGTCCCGTGATCCCTGGTAGTATTCCGGGTCCGGCTTTGGGCTGGGGGACTTATATACATTACAATAGCCATCTCCCGCAAAACACAGCTTGTCATAGTCGATCGGAAACAGCATGTTCCCAACTCCTATGCTCTGCAGGCGCCGTGCAATCTCACGAACACTTGCCATATCCGTTCCTGCAGAGATGGACTCCATGCGCGCAAGTGCAACCGCACTCCTGAAATTGAACTGGCAATAGGCAAAGCGATCTATGAAATCACAATACCTGTTGACTCTGTGCGCTTGGGTCGCGAGAAGCAGTACCTGCTTTTGGCGCCCATAAGTTGCGGTAACATACTCCAGCGTTTCTTTCGGAAGACCGTCGTCCATGACAATTTGCTGCGCATGCTTTAGAACGCCGCTCTTTGTCTCCAGGAATTCGGGCGTGATATGCTTCTGAATAGAAACATTCGCAACACCCGTATGGATGTAATCGCGGCGGCTGCGCAATTCAAGATACATGGAACTCGTAAGATTATCTCCAAAAAAACACGCTTCGGTTGATATTGAATGCTGGTTGCATTCTCTGGCGATCTCCTGCCCGAATAGATCCTGCGCCAACGCGGCTATTATCTTAGTGTTGATACCCAACCGCGTTGCATTTTCGGCAACATTCTTGGCCGTTCCACCGAAATGAATGCGGATTTCATTTTCATCGTTAAAAAAAGTGTTGCCCTCTTCAAAAACCTTGTCGGTGCCGTTTGAGAAGACATCGATGACGCCGATAAGATCAAAGTTTGCCGCACCGATGACTACGGAATAGTCATCTTCGCTGATGACATATCCTCTCCCTCGCATCTTACCTTTTTTAATAAGATTCCCTATGTAAACCGAAACAGAGGACCTTGTAATACTCAGTCTTTGCGCGATTTCATTCTGAGAGATCATCGGATCCTGTTTTATGAGCTCCAGAACCTCTTTCTCACGAGCAGTCATTTTGCATCCCCCACTATATTTTCTCTTGTTAGTTTAATATAGTTGATGCACTTAGTCAATTGCTTATATCGGCATTATTTTTCTTTGCTCTATTGTGCCATTACGTTTAGTCTTTTGACTACTTATTAATCATTTGATGATATTGATTGTAAGGCAGCTTTAGGTCAAAAGCAATAGACATATATTACAAGGATTATTTGTTTGCCTTGGAGTTTTCTACAAACTTAGGCGGGGTTCTACATTATATTCGTATGGAGAACTCGCCTTTCTGTTGTCCGTCCTTCTGCGGCAGCATACAGAAAAGCGGGCGG
>JAYFQJ010000050.1:0-6052 GCA_034927165.1 Oscillospiraceae bacterium | reverse complement strand
CAAAATAGGTGTACCAAACATCGACCTTGTCGATACCAAGATCTTCGCAGGCCTGGTTGATGCCCTCGACGTAGCCGTAGCCGAAGCGCACGACCGCCGGGACAGGCATGCCGCCGAAATAACCGAGCTTCGTGTAGCCGTCCTTCACCGCCGCATAGCCGGCGATGTAGGCGCACTGCTCTTCGGCAAAGGTGATCGCCTTGAGGTTGCTGTTGACGACCGTGTTGCCGCTCTCATCCGTCGGGACGGTGTCATAGATGATGAACGTCACGTCGGGATAGTTGTTCTCCATATAAACAGAGGAGAGCTTGAACTGATCGGAGTTGATGATGATGAACTCCGCGCCGGCCGCGACAGCGACGTCGCACTGCGCGAGCTGTGCTTCCACCGTGTCCTCGGTGGGCTGGTAGTAGTTGTAGGTAAGGTTATTGGCTTCGCAATACTCCTTGACGCCCGCGTAGCACGCAGTGTTGAACGCGCCGTCGTCAAGCGTGCCCGCCGCCGACAGCAGCAGAACAACCTTCGCGCCGTCCGCAGTCGTGTCGGCAGCCGGGTCCTCGGTCGTCGTGCCGCCGCCGCAGGCGACGAGCGTCAGGACCATGGCAGCTACCAAAAGAAATGCAAGAAACTTTTTCATCCTATTTCTCCTTGTTGAAATTTTATTACCGAGAGCCCGCTTCTGTTTGAGGCTGGATCGGATAATAACGGTTTAATAATTGCAGGTGCACGAAAAGCGCATCGTGTCCGCGCGGTAGGTGGAGCGATTGAAGCAAAAGGCCTCGCCCGCGCCGTAATACGCCTTCGTCGTCTGCAGAAATGCCGGCGCTCCCGTCTCCTGACAGAGCATCTTCGCCTCGCTGTTGCCGAGGTAGGTGATCTCGATCCACATATCCTCTTTATAGGGGAAGATGTTCAGCTTCTCCCGGATAAGCCCGAACAGGGATACATTATTGAGATCTGCCGACAGCAGAAAGCTGAATATCTCCGGGTCGAAAAAGGTCTCGTTGAGCATCTGGGGAACCGTCTCCGCATAGCGCAGCCGGTAAACGCGGACAGCGCGGCTGTCGTTCAGATGCAGAAATTCGCCGATTTCCGATCCCACCTCTGTGACGGAAACGGACAGCACCTTGCTGTAGGATATTTTCCGATTGGAGTTGAAGATCGCCGAAACGCGCGGATCGCCGCCCGCGGCCATCAGGCGCTGTGTGATCTTGCTGGCGGTGACGTAACTGCCCTTGCCCTTGTATCTGCGGATCAACCCCCGGCTTTTCAGCTCGTTGAGCACGCGCGTCGCCGTGTTCCGGCTGATGAAAAATTCCTTCATCAGCTCATACTCGCTGGGCACCCGCGAGCCCACGGCATATTCGCCGTTGAGTATTCGCTGGGCAAGGACCTGCTCGATCTCGCTGTGAATGTAATTTGACATATTTTGTACCAATAGCTGTGGGTCAATTCCTGCTTTAAGTATAATTTCCCCGGGATTTTAATACAATTGACAAAACAGAAAATCTGCGTTGAGCTGATTTGTCCAGATGCTCAACTTGATCTACTTGATGGTGCAAGTATGCCCCACTTTATGGGGCAGGATACGCTGCATTCTTTTCCAAATACATAGACCGGCGGAGCGTTTGAACGCTCCGCCGGTGTTTATCCGCAGCAAGCCGCTGCCTATTTTTTGAGGAAATTGAGACCCTGCGGCCCGTTGGCCGCAAGCGTTCCGGCGTCGGGGATGGCGATATCGTGTTCCTTCACTTCGTCGCAGAAGCGGCTGAACTGGATGGTCCTGTAATGCTCCGCCTTCTGCTCCTCGCAGGCGAACTGCCCGTCGGTGAAGCCGATGTACGCCGTGTAGAAATTGGCGCAGCGGGTGAGGATGTTGCCGGCGGCAAGCCAGAAGTAATCCTCCTCTATCTCGCCCGTCTCCAGCACATAGGTCGCGAGCTTTTTGATCTCGGGGTCGGCCTTCGTCGTCAGAACGATGGTGTTGAGATGCAGGTAATCCATCTCGCGCAGGTTCTCGACGCAGCGGGAGGTGCACTTGCCCTCGGGGCAGATGAGAAAAATAAAATCGGCGTGGTTGTTGCGGTTGTGGACCCAATACTGCTCGTGGCCGTATTCCTCAAGCTGCTGATGGATCCCGTCGGCCGCCGACTGCTCCATAAACTTTGCGCCGCCGAGTTCGGTGAGAATATAGTTGGGGCCCGCGCCGAGGAAGTAGAATTTCCGCTGGCCGAGGTCCTTCGCCTTCTGCATGGCCGCTTTGATGGCGTCCTCGTTCGCATTCATGCACGCCGCGAAGCCGCGGGACGCGAAGGTCTGCGCCTTCGCATACAGCGCCTGCTCCTGCGCGGCGGTGATATCGCCGGCATACAGCGCGAGCTTGGCGGTGAGAATGTGCGTCATGGACGCGAGCGCGATAAAGTTGCACGCGCCGTCGATGTAGGTCTTTCGATCGGGCTGAAATACGAGCACATGGTTTGCAGCGGACGCGAGGCGGCTTTGCGGGACGAGCGTCAGGGCGATCACGGTCGCGCCGCGCTTTTGCGCGAGATAGCAGCTCTCCACCGTGCGCGCGGCCTGGCCGCCGCCCGAGCAGATGATGACCAGCGAGTTTTTAGGCATATAGTCGAGATGATAGTAGTTGAACTCGTGGGATTCGATGACGTGCAGCCTGTTCTTCAGGTAGCTCCAGCTGCCCATTTCGACCGCGCCCGCCGAGTACAGCGAGTCGCCGATACCGATGGCATAGACGGCGTCATATTTTTTGGAGAGGACCTCTTTGAGCTTCTCGCAGGTCTCGGGGAACTCCTTGTACAGGCGCGCTGTTTCCGCCTCGTAATCCTTGAGATCCTGCGGTGTGAGCGTCTCTCCCTTATTCAGCTTGAAAAAATCGTAAACCTTGGCCATAATTATTGCTCCTCCAACATTCAAATATACCTTATCTACTGTACACTACCTTTTTTAAAACATCAATCCGCCAGTTGACTCAATATTTCGTTCAGGTGCGGCACTTTGCCAAAATTGTTTCCTGTGCCTTTATTCAATGTGGCAAAACCGTTCCTATGAAAGGGGCCGGCCACGATGTGTGCACAGCCCGCCGCCTATGCATACCGACGGATCAACCCGGCCGCCCAGTCCAGCAGGCGCTTTGACCGCGCGTCGAAATCGGCGTCGGACGCGCCCAGCCGCAGGATCTCCAGATCCTCACCGCACAAACATGCGGCGAGGTCGTCCTTGCGCCCGACGTATTCGCCCGTCTCGCAGTAGTGCTTTGCGCGCAGAACGAAGGTCGCGGCCTTGCACAGCCCGTCGAGGAGCTCGACGCTCTTTTCGTGAACGGCATTGTGCGCGCAGCCGTGATAGAGATTGCACGCGCCCGTGTGCACGGCGCGGCGGACGTCCGCGGCCGTGATGAGCGGCTCCATCCATGCAAGGCTGCCCGCGAGCGGCGTCGTGTCGTGATAAAACTGGAACAGGTCGGCCCTGTCCCAGTTCCTCAGCTCCGCTTCTCCGGAAATAAAGCCGCATATCTTTTCCCGCTCCGGCAGCGCGGAGATTGCCGCGTCATACGTCTTCAAGTCGGCGTAGGTGAGCGCGTCCAGCACGACGACCGCGTCGATATCGCTGCGCGCCGTCCCCTCGCCCCGGCCGCGGCTGCCCTGGATGCCGATGAAACGCACCCGCTGCCCGAAGGCGCCGCGCACGGCGAGGACAAACTGCTCCAGCCACTCCTTCATGCTTTTCCCCGTATCGGGTGGCGGATCACCGTTCTCCATTTTTCCGGCGCGACCTTGCGCGCGTCGGACAAGTAGATCTCATGGTGCCGTCTTTTCGCCGAAAAATCGTTCTCGTACCCGTTCGCCGCGAGATAGGCGTCCATACGCGCCACAGACGCGGGCTCCGCGTCAAAGGAGCCGACGTGCAGCATCTGGACGCACAGGCCCTCATCCAGCGTCAGGAATTCCGCAGCGAAGCAGTCCAGCTTCTTCTTGCGCGCCGCCTCTCCTGCCGCCCATGCAAAATCGGCCCGCGTCACAAATTCCGGCAGGCGGATGACGGATATCCAGCGGAACAGCGCCTTGTTCGTATAGTCCACGCCGTCGACGCCGTCCTGCCACCAAAAGCCCTCCAGCGGCGGGACCACATAGTCGAAATATCCCTCGATGCGGTGATCGCCCATCTTGCTCATCTTGATGGTATAGGCCACGGCGTACAGCACGCCCACCGCGGCCTTGTACGCGCCGCCCGCGTCGTTCGGATCGCCCTCCCCGCGCACGGCGATATAATTCGCCTTCGGCACGGTCACGAGCTCGGGATCGTCCTTCGGCAGATAAAATTCCCGGTACTCTTTTTTGAAATCAAACGCCATTGTCGCACCCCTTTCTCCGATTGTGAAAAACGCCCGGCCGCGTCCTTCTGCGGCCGGGAGCTGCGCTGTGCTTTTTTTATTTTAACACGCCGCCCGGCGGCGCGCAAGGATCGGCGTTCATGCGGTCTATTCGATCCGGTCGAGCTGACCGGCCTGTATATGGGGAATGTTGCGCGCGATGCGCTCCCTCGGCCAACTCCACCACTGCAGGGACTCCAGCTGCGCGACGGCCTCGTCCGAAAAGCGTCTGCGGATGGGCCGCGCGGGCATGCCGCCCACGACCGTATAAGGCGCCACGTCCTTTGTGACCACGGCGCGGGCGCCGACGACGGCCCCGTTCCCGATAGTCACGCCGGAGAGGATCACCGCCTCATAGCCGATCCACACATCGTTGCCTACGATGATGTCGCCCTTGTTGTCCCACGCGTCGGCGACATTTGCCCCGTCCAGCCCCCATTCCTCAAAAAACAGCGGAAACGGATAGGTGGACAGCGAGCGATTCGTGTGGTTTGCGCTGGTGAAAAGGAACCTTGCGCCGCACGCGACGGAGCAGAACTTTCCGATCACCAGCCGGTCGTGATTGACGGGGTAATGGTACAGCACGTTGTTTTTCTGAAAATCGCACGGGTCGTTGACAAAATCATGATACATCGTGTAGTCGCCGATCTCTATATTTGGATCGGTGACGACGCTTTTCAGATAGACCGTCTGCCGGTCTCCCGTGCGGGGATAGATCGTTTTTTCCGGAATCGACATGATCTGACCTCCTGTTATTGTCGTTCGTTCTATGCGATCCCGGTGCCGCCTATGCAGCGTTTCACCACGCACCATCTTCTTTCGCTTTATGTTTTTGCGGGTCTTCATGCGCCGCGGGCTCACGCGTACGCAAAGGTGATCCTCTGTCCGATGACATCCACCGATGCTCTCACGCCGAGAGGCAGAATGCACCGCGGCTGCGCGTGGCCGACGTTGAGATTGCACACGACGGGAAGATGCGCGTCGCCGATGACCTCCGTCAGCAGCGCGCTGTACGCGTCCTGATACGCCTCGTCCATCGGCTTTCCGACCAGCACGCCGCTGACCGCGCCGAAAACGCCGCTTCTTTTCAGCGCGAGCAGCGCCCGCCGGTATTTGTCCGGCGGCATCTTCTCCTCGCTGGATTCCAGCAGCAGGATGTTCCCGCGCCATTCCTCCGTGTCCGGAAACAACCCGTACTTCTCGCACAGCGCCGGGGCGTCCGGATACCGCCCGCCGTCGAACAGGTCAAAAAGCGTATCGATACAGCCGCCGAGGATCTTTCCCGAAAAGACTGGGCTCCCCTGCAGCAGCACAAAGCCCCTGTCTGGGTGGGCCTTGAGCGGCACGCCGATCTGATCGACGCCGAACTCCGTTCTGCTCTCATACCAGACGTCGCTCGGGACGACCTCGCGGATGCGCCCGGTGGCGATCAGCTCCTCGAAATACCGCCGCGTATAGGGGAGCATTTCACATCCCAGCTCGCAGACGTCGGGCAGAAAAGCCTGCCCGTAAAAGGTGTTCATCCCAACCTTGTGCAGCATAAGATGGTTCACCGTGCTGTCCGAAAAGCCGAGAAACACCTTATCGGACGCCGCGCTTTTTAGGGCGTCCGCATCAAACAGATAGGGCAGCAGCCGATAGGTGTCGTCCCCGCCGATGGCGATC
>JAYFQJ010000015.1:0-1775 GCA_034927165.1 Oscillospiraceae bacterium | reverse complement strand
TACCCTTAACCGTGATTTTCCTGCCTGCTTTGTAACAGGCGTTTTCCGTTAAAATAAGTTTGTGTAAATTCATGTTACTTTCCCTCACTTTCCTTATTGTCGCGGTCATGGAGCTGCTCCAAGATTTCCTTCATCTTCTCCGGAATCGGCAAACCAAGGTGGGATGCGTTTTCTAAAAGGCTCACGCCCTCATTGGAGAGATAGAAGAAAATGACCGCCGTTCTCAGTACGCTGCCGTCACCGATGACATTGGCATCCAGGACGTGTGCGATTCCTACCATCGCAAAAATCAACACTTTTCGACAAATGCCCTTAAACCCAACCGAACTGGAAAGGTTCTTGTCCACAACGGCACACATGACTCCCGTGATATAATCCACAACCACGAAAATAATCAGTGCATAGAGCAGACCGTCAAACCCGCCAATAAACCAGCCGAGCCAACCGCCAATGGCAGCAAAGATGATTTGAATGGTGTTCCATAAATCCTTCATAGTAAAATCCTCACTTTCATAAATTTTTGTATGCAAAAAGGGCACCCACCATATGGCAGATACCCTTAAAGCCGTTATTCAGTTTGCTTGGGCAGCCACTCCCAGACTCGCATATCCTCCTGCCCAAGGGACCACATACACATCCCTCGCAGTTTCCATCGGTATGCTGCCTGGTTCGCCCAATAGATCAGGCTGTCCACATCCTGGTAATACAGAATAGAAAAGCCGTCCGAGTCCCCAAGGAACAATCGTGAAATCCAAATGTTGATGTCCCTTGGGATAATTTTTGCCGTGTAATCATTCCCGCACTCAAGTGGCATGATGTGTGAGTGGTAAAATTCGTAGTCCAACGAAATATCCTCACTGCGGGTATTGTATTCTTCCACATCAGAAGTCAGCGTGAACACCTGGAACTCCTCATCCCATGTGCAGTTGCTACGCTCAATCCTGCCAAAGGAAGTCTCCGTACCGTCTGGCATTACCACATCAAACCTCTCATACGGCTCATACGTCCAGGCATCACCCAGACGGAGCAATTGGCAGTTGATTTGGTTATCGGAGCGGATACCTGCATAACCGTTGCCACTGCCGACCATTGCCGTAAAACGGAGTGTATGGGATGCAGAGGAATAATCACGCACCTTGTTTCCACGCTTACGCATTTCAATGGTGTAAACATTCGGATTGGTACGCAGGTCTGCTTTCGATGTCTTGGAAAAGTCTGTGGCATAACTGCCTTTCAGTGTAGAACCCTCATACAGTTCGATACGCTGCGTATCATAATTTAAACAGCAGAACAGTGAGCCAAGAAAAATTCCTGCCCTGCCACCGCCGTTCTCCGGGAAGATAATCTGCGCCCTCAGATGGATGTCCGAAAAGCCGTTATAGTTCCACGCAAGCTGACCATACCCCTCAAGCTGTGAGTATGGTCGACTCGTATCGCCGTAGGGCAAATCCTCCTGCCACACATCCCATTCCCCGGAAAGAACCGTCCAGTAGCTTTCGGGGATTTTCTGCTCATCTCGGAAATCCTCATACCACACAAGTGCCGAGTCAGGCTTTCTGCGTAGCATTTCCAAGGTCAGCTTAAAGCCTGTGGCGGGTCCCACCATATTGCCGTTCACATCCTTGAACTTTCTCGGAGCAAGGGTGTATTCCGCTTGACCTGCAGTGGGTTCTTCCGAAAAATCCGTGCAGACACGGAAACCATAGAACTGCACACCGTTGACGCCAACAGAAATGGTCAGTGTATGCTCTCCGGCAGATAGGCTTACTCCCTTG
>JAYFQJ010000117.1:0-12919 GCA_034927165.1 Oscillospiraceae bacterium | reverse complement strand
AAGCGGAAGACCTGCTTCCGCCTAAAGATGGAAAAAACGGCGCTTCCTGAGAAGCTGTTTGATCCGAAATAGGTAAAAACAAATCTTCCGTGACCATAGTATATGCAGCCGGGAGCCGCAATACGCATCGCGGCTCCCGGTAATTTTTACAAATCCTTCAAAATATAATCGGCGATCTCGCCCGGCGTTTCGGCGCACAGCACCGCGCTGTACGGGTCGAACTCATGCGGCGGCGCGAAGCCGTACAGCGCAGCGATAAAATCCACGCCCGCCGCCTTCGCGCCCTCGGCGTCGTAAAAGCGGTCGCCCACCATGACGACGTCGCGTTTGTCCGCGCCGTAGCGCTCGATCACCCGCTCGATCACCTGCGTCTTGGTCGAGCCGTCTGCGTCGTCCATAAGGCCGGAGATCATATCTATATATTTGCGCGTATCGAAGTGCCGCATCGTCAGGTCTATGATATCGGACGGCTTGCTGCTCGCGATCGCGAGCGTGCAGCCCGCGTCGGACAGCCGGCGCAGCGCGTCCTCCATGCCCGCGTACATATAACATTCGTACAGCCCTTTGCTGTGATAGCGATCGCGATAGGCAGCGACTGCCCGCTCGGTCGTCTCGTCGTCCATGCCGAAGCGCACGCGGAAGGTATCGATGAGCGGCGGACCGATGCAGCAGAGAAAATCGTCCGGTTCGTGCTCCTCGCCGAGCACCGTGCGCAGCGTGTTCTGATAGCTCTTGGTGATGCCCTCATAGGTGTTGTAGAGCGTGCCGTCAAAATCAAACAAAACGTATTGATACCGTGCCATAAAACTCCTGTCAGCTGTTTTTCTTTAAGAGTGCCTGCTTGACGTCCCACAGCTTCTGCGAGAGGTCGACGTAATAGTTGTGCGGGTTCTCAAAGCGCTTTACCTCGTCCCAGAGCGTGTCGAGCTGCTGCGCGCAGTACGCCTTGATCTCGCGCACCGGCGGCTGGCTGTAGACAAGCGCGCCGCCGCGGAAGATCGGCACAAGCAGCTCGCGCGCGGTGTAGTCGGCCAGCGTCTTGCGCTTCCATGTGTAATCGGGGTCAAACAGCTCGAGCGGCTGCGACGCATCGAGCGTCTCGTCGTGTACGCAGACGTAGTCCGCGATCGCCTTGCCGGTCGGGTTTTCGTAGATGCGGTAAACCTTTTTGAAATGCGGCGTGGTGATCTTCTGAACGTTCTCGCTGATCTTGATCTTCGGGATGATGTTGCCCGCGTCGTCCTCGATGGCGGTCAGCTTATATACTCCGCCGAAAACGGAGTCGCTCTTCGCCGTTATCAGGCGCTCGCCGACGCCGAAGGAATCGACGACGCCGCCTTGCGCGATGACGTCGCGGATGATGTCCTCGTCGAGCGAGTTGCTCACGATGATCTTGCAGTCGGGCAGACCCGCCGCGTCGAGCGTGCTGCGCATACGCTTGGTGAGGTAGGTGATGTCCCCCGAATCAATGCGCACGCTGCACTTCGTGATGCCGAGCTCCTTGAAAACGCGGATGGCGTTGGGCAGGCCGCTCTTGAGGACGTTGTAGGTGTCGATGAGCAGCGACGCGCTCGAGGGATAGATCTGGCAGAAGGTCTTGAACGCCGTGTATTCGTCGTCGAACAGCTGGATCCAGGAGTGCGCCATCGTGCCCAGCGCCGGGATGTCGTAGACCTTGTCGGTCAGCGTGCAGGAGGTGCCCGCGCACCCCGCGATGTAGGCCGCGCGCGCGCCCATAAACGCGGCGTCCGCGCCCTGCGCGCGGCGCGCGCCGAACTCCATCACCGCGCGCCCTTCGGCGGCGCGGACGATGCGGTTCGCCTTCGTCGCGATGAGCGACTGGTGATTGAGGCACAGCAGCGCGAAGGTCTCTATGATCTGCGCCTGCTCCGCGTCGGCGCGCACGATCATCAGCGGCTCGCCGGGGAAAACGGGCGTCCCCTCCGGGATCGCCCAGACGTCGCCGGTAAAATGGAAATCGCGCAGCGAATCGATCCAGCTCTTGTCAAAAATATTTTTGCTCTCGAGGTAACGGATGTCGTCCTCATCAAAATGAAGGTTTTGGATATACTCTATAACGCTGGACAGGCCCGCGCAGATGGCGAAGCCGCCGCCGTCCGGCACGGTGCGGAAGAACGCGTCGAAATAGACCTTCCGTTTGCCCTGACCTGACAGATGGTAGCCGTTCGCCATCGTGTATTCATAATAATCGCACAGCAGCGTCAGATTGTTTTTATCCATGATACAGCCCCTCGCGTTTTTTTTGATTATCCCATATTCCGCATCGTTTTGCAACCAAAGCGAGCTCTCTTTGCGGACATTTTGGCTGCTTTGGGGATATACTTCGGCTGAAAAATATGCTACAATCAACTAAATGTATTTTGGCATTCTATTTGGAGCTTGGGTGATAAAATGAACATTCTCGAAAAGATCAGGCAGGCGGAACAGCAGGCGGCGGAGATCCGTCAGAAGGGCGTCGCCGACGCGCGTGATTTTGCGCGGGAATCGCTCGCCTCGCAGAACGGGGAGACGCAGGCCATACGCGCAAAGGCTCAGGCGGACGCCGAGGCGCTGCGCGAAAAGGCGGGCGCCGACGCCGCGCGGGAGGCCGACGCTTTTATTGAAAAAGCGGGCGTCGAGGACGCGCGGCGGATCGAAGCGGCGAGCGTGAATCTCGGCGGAGCCGTCGAGCGCATCGTAAAAGAGGTGCGCGCGCTATGATCCTCCCTATGAAGAAGGTCACGGTCTTCGCGCTGCGGCGCGACCGTGAGGCGATCCTGCTCGCGCTGCAGCGGGGCGGCCGCATGATGATCACCGAAAACGACGGAAGCGTGCGCGACGCGGCGCTGCCGCAGGCGGAGGAATCCGTTCGCACCGCGGGCGAAGCGCTGTCTTACATGAAAAAATACGGCCCGAAAAAGGGGCTGCTCGACGAGACGCCGCGGGCGAGTTTTGACGAGCTCATAGCGGAGAAGACGGACGCGCAGTCGCTGTGCGATGCGGTGCGCGGCATCAGCGAGGAATCCGCACAGCTGCAGAACGACGTCGGAACGCTGCGCGCCGCGGCGGAGCAGCTGACGCCGTGGCTGCCGCTGTCCATCCCGCTGAACGCGCTTGAAGACACGAGGACGACGCGCGTGCGCACCGGCTACATTCCCGCCGCGAAAAGCGAGGCGCTGCAAAGCGGCATGGAGGAGATCGGGGCTTACTGCGAGCTGTTCGCGCCCGCGTCCGGTTCCCTTGCCATCCTCGCCGTCTGCCACAAGAGCGACGACGAGCAGGTCGTCACGCTGCTGAAATCGCTCGGCTTCATCGAGTCGGCGCCGCCCGCGTCGGATAAAACGGCACGGCAGACGCTCGACGACGTCAACGCCGAGATCAAAGAGAAGCTCGACCGGCTCGCAGCGCTGCAGGACAGCGCGCGGGAGAAGGGCGCCGAGACGCGCTCGCTCGAGCTGCTGTACGATAAGCTCGGCGCGGACCTGCGCCGCAAGCAGACGCCCTACAACGAGACGGACGCGACGTTCTACCTCACCGGCTGGGTCGAAGCGGCCGAGGTCGAGACCGTGGAGCAGTCGCTGCACGACGCGACCGACGCGTTCGAGTTTGTCGCGGAGGCTCCGCCTGCGGACGAGCAGCCGCCGACGCTCACGAAAAACAACAAATTCGTCACGCCCTTCGAGACGCTCACCGATATGTTCAGCCGGCCGAATCCGCGCGACGGCATTGACCCCAACCCGGCGATGGCGCCGTGGTACTGGATCATTTTCGGGATGATGATGGCGGACGCGGGCTACGGCCTTGTGATGGCGCTGCTCATCGGCGCGTATCTGCTCATCAAAAAGCCGCAGGGGGAATCGTCCAAGCTCATACGGGTGCTGTTCTACGCGAGCATCACGACCGCTTTCTGGGGCGTCATGTTCGGCAGCTATTTCGGCGCCGAGTGGTTTCCGCCCGTCCTGTTTTTGCCGCTGTACGATCCACTGCCGATGATGCTGCTGTGCTTTATTATCGGCGCGCTGCATATTTTCTGCGGTATCGCGATAAACGCCGTGGAAAAGTTCAAGCAGGGCGATCCGCGGGCGGCGGTCTTTGACAATCTGTGCTGGATCACGCTGCTGACGGGCCTCGGTCTGCTCGCGCTCCCCGCGACCGCCGCGGTCGGCAAATGGCTCGCGCTGGGCTCGGCGGCGGCCATCGCGCTGATGGCGAAGCGGGGTACAAAAAACCCCATCGCCCGCCTCGGCGGCGGACTGCTCGCGCTGTACAACATCACCGGCTATGCGAGCGACATCCTGTCCTACTCCCGCATCCTCGCGCTGATGCTCTCGTCGGGCGTCGTCGCGATGGTCATGAATATGCTCGCGGGCATGGTGCAGGGCAGCGGCGGGCCGTGGTATGTCATGGCGCTGCGCTTTATCCCGGCGCTCGCGATCTATATCGCAGGACACGTTTTCAACCTTGCGATGGGGCTGCTGTCGGCGTACGTCCATGCGAGCCGCCTGCAGTATATCGAATTTTACGGAAAATTCTACGAGGGCGGCGGCTACAAGTTCGTCCCGCTTTCGGCGGATTCCAAATACACCGCTGTTTACGACAATTAGAAATTAATTTCTGGAGGAAAAAACAATGTCTCTCGGTCTGTTCATCGCAATCTCCGGCGCGGCGCTCGCCGCGATCCTCGCCGGCATCGGCTCCGCCTACGGCGTTCGCATCGCAGGGCAGGCGGCCGCGGGCGTCTGCTCGGAAAACCCCGAGCTGTTCGGCAAGCTGCTGGTCATCCAGGCGCTGCCCGGCACGCAGGGCATCTACGGCTTTCTGACCGCCATCATGGTCATGCTCAAGCTCGGTATGCTCGGCGGCACCGTCGTCGAAATCCCCATTGAGAAGGGCCTCGAGTTTTTTGCTGCGTGTATGCCCATCGCCATCGTCGGCCTGTTCTCCGCCATCTATCAGGGCAAGACGGCCGTCGCGGCCATCCACATGACCGCGAAGCAGCCGGACGCGTCCGCGCGCGGCATCACCATGACCGCGCTCGTCGAGACCTATGCCATCCTCGCGCTGCTCGCTTCCATCCTGATGGTGTTCATCGGCATCCAGATCTGAGCGGCCCGCTGAACAATCCCACGAAAGGAAGGAAACCGCGTTGAGCGAAACAAAGATCATCGACGCGATCCTCGGCGACGCGAAGAAGGAAGCCGGGGACTTGCTGCAAAAAGCAAAGGACGACGCGCGGGCGGCACGGGAAACCGCGCTTGCCGGCGCGACAAAAAGTGCCGCGGAAATCGCTGCGGCAGCGCAGAAGGACGGCGAGGAGCTTCGCAGGCGCGCCATGCTCGGCGCCGAGCTTGCCGCCCGTAAAAACGCGCTGGCCGCCCGCCGGTCGCTGCTGGACAAGGCGTACGACGACGCATACGCGGCGCTGTGCGCGCTGCCGGACGACGACTATGCGGCGCTGCTGCGCGCGCTCATCGGGCGCTTCGCCGAGACGGGCGACGAGACGCTGCTCGTTCCGACGCAGCGCCTCGCGCTGTGCAAAGCGCTGCTGCCGTCCCTGAATGCGGACGGGAAAAAGGCGGGGAAAGCGGGCGCGCTGTGCGCAGAGGCCTCCGATTCGATACAGGGCGGCGTGCGCATCGTCGGCGAGACCGCCGACATCGACTGCTCGTTCGCGGCGCTGCTGCGCGCGCAGCGGGACGCGGGCGAGACGCAGATCTACAAACTGCTGTTTGGCGAAAAGGAGTAAGCATGCCCACGGACAATTATCCTTACGCCGTCGGGCGCATCCGGGTGCTCGAAAGCGGCCTGCTCGGCGACGCAAAGCTCGCGCGGCTCGCAGAGCTGCCGTATGAGGCGGCTCGAAAGCAGCTCGCGGACTGGGGCTTCGCCGCGGAATATCCCGTCCGGGAGGATGTCGACGGACTGATCGACTTTCGCCGGCGCGAGATCCGCGATATTATCTATGAGCTGACTCCGGAGCCCGCGCTGACCGACCTTTTTTATCTCGAATACGACGCGACCAACCTCAAGCTGCTGCTCAAGGAGCGCCTGCTCGGCGGCGGGGAGACGGTGGCCGCGCAACTGACGCCGGGAATTTTTGACCCGGTGCTGCTCGACGACGTCACAAACACGAAGGACTATACGCCGCTCGGCGAGCCGCTGTGCTCGCTGATGAACGACGTGGAGGCGCGCATGGCGCTGCAAAGCGACCCGCGCGTGCTCAGCGCTATGGTGGACGACGCCGTGTTTCAATTTATTTTTTCGGCGCTGCGCACGCATAAAAACGAGTTTTGCGCGCGCTATTTCCGCAGCAAGGCGGATTTCACGAATATCCTCAGTCTGCTGCGCGCGCGGGCGCTGCGCTTCAGCGAAAACGACCTCGCGCAGATGCTCGTTTCCGGCGGCAGCATACCGTCGGATGCGATCACGGCGTGCTTGCCGCTCGAAGCGGAGCAGCTTGCGCCGCGCCTCGTCGGCGAGGACAACGAAAAAGCGGTGCGCGCCGCGCTGAGCGCCTACGCCGCGCAGGGTGTGGAGGCCGCCGCGCAGGCGCTGCAAAGGGCGCTGCTGGACGTCGGCCTGCTCGAGTGGGAGGATCCGTTCGGCATCGGGCCGCTCGCGGCGTTTTTGCTGCGCGGCGAATACGAGTGCCGCGCGCTGCGCCGTATGTTCGCGCGCAAGCGCGCGGGCGCGACAGGAGGCGTCACGAATGGCTGAAAATAAAATCGCCGTCATCGGCGACCGGGATTCGGTCATGCTGTGGCGGGCGCTCGGCGTCGAAACCGTTTTTGCGACCGATGCGCGGGAGATCGAGCGCGCGATTCACAGGCTCGCCCGCGAGGGCGCGGCCGTCATCTATATCACGGAGGCCGCGGCGGCGCTCGCGGGAGAAGCGATCGACCGCTACAAGACCGCGGCGTTTCCCGCGATCATCCCCATCCCCGACCGGGGCGGCTCCAACGGCCTCGGGCAGCGGGGCATCAAGGCGAACATAGAAAAGGCCATCGGCGCCGACATCCTGTTCGAAAACAAGGAGAACGAATAAATGAGTGAACAAAAGACGAACGCCGTCATTGAAAAGGTCGCGGGGCCGCTCATCGTCGCGTCCGGCATGCGGGACTGCCAGATGTACGACGTGGCCCGTGTGTCCGATAAAAAGCTGATCGGCGAGATCATCGAGCTGCGCGGCGATCGCGCGTCCATCCAGGTCTACGAGGAGACCGCGGGTCTCGGCCCCGGCGAGCCGGTCTACACGACGGGCGAGCCGCTCGTCGCCGAGCTCGGCCCCGGGCTCATCGGCGGCATTTTCGACGGCATCCAGCGCCCGCTCGAGACCATCTACGAGCAGTTCGGCGACCGCATCACCCGCGGCATCGACGTGCCGAAGCTGCCGCGCGATATCAAATGGAAATTCGTGCCGACCGCGAAGGTCGGCGACGCGCTGTCCGGCGGCGACGTGCTCGGCACGGTCGCGGAGACGGAAGCCGTCACACAGAAGATCATGCTGCCGCCGGGCGTCAGCGGCACGCTCGAGTGGATCGCCGACGGCGAATTCACGATAGAGGAGACTGTCGCGAAGCTGCGGCTGGAACACGGCGAGCTCACAGAGCTGCCGATGCTGCAGAAGTGGCCTGTCCGGCGCGGCCGCCCGTTTGGTGAAAAGCTGCCGCCGACCGAGCCGATGGTCACCGGCCAGCGCACCATCGACACGTTATTCCCGATCTCCAAGGGCGGCGTCGCCGCCATCCCCGGCCCGTTCGGCTCGGGAAAAACGGTCGTGCAGCACCAGCTCGCGAAGTGGGCGGACGCGGACATCATCGTCTATATCGGCTGCGGCGAGCGCGGCAACGAGATGACCGACGTGCTCATGGAGTTCCCGGAGCTGAAGGACCCACGCACGGGTCTGCCGCTCATGAAGCGCACCGTGCTCATCGCCAACACCTCCGACATGCCCGTCGCGGCGCGCGAGGCGTCTATTTACACCGGCATCACCATCGCCGAGTATTTCCGCGACATGGGCTATAAGGTCGCCGTCATGGCGGACTCGACCTCCCGTTGGGCGGAGGCGCTGCGCGAGATGAGCGGCCGGCTCGAGGAGATGCCCGGCGAGGAGGGCTACCCCGCCTACCTGTCCTCGCGCCTCGCGGAGTTCTACGATCGCGCGGGCGTCGTGGTATGCCTCGGAAAAGACCACCGCACGGGCGCCGTCACCGCCATCGGCGCGGTCTCGCCCCCCGGCGGCGACACGTCGGAGCCGGTATCGCAAGCGACGCTGCGCATCGTCAAGGTTTTCTGGGGCCTGTCCGCACAGCTTGCGTACAAGCGCCACTTCCCGGCGATCGACTGGCTGACGAGCTATTCCCTTTATAAAGACACCATGTGCACATATTACGACCGCAACGTCGGACCGGAGTGGTCGGCGATGGTTGCGCAGACGATGGGACTGCTGCAGGAGGAGGCCGAGCTCGAGGAGATCGTCCGCCTCGTGGGCGTCGACGCGCTCGGCTATAAGGACAGGCTGAAGCTCGAGACGGCGCGCAGCATCCGCGAGGACTATCTGCACCAGATCGCCTTCCACGAGGTGGACACCTACACCTCGCCGAAAAAACAGTACGGCATGCTCAAGACCATCCTCACATGGTACGAAAAGGCGAACGACGCGCTCGACAAGGACGTCGCGTTCAGCAAGCTGACGGCGATGAAGTGCATCGAAAAGATCGGCCGTATGAAATACATCGTCGAGGAGGAATTCGAGCAGGGCATCCGCGCGCTCAACCTCGAGATGGAGGACGAATTCGCGTCGCTCGTCGGAACGGAGGACGATTATGCGTAAGGAATATAAAACGATCAAGGAGGTCGTCGGGCCGTTGATGCTCGTCGACGGCGTCGAGGGCGTCAAGTACGACGAGCTCGTCGAGATCGAGCAGCAAAGCGGCGAGACGCGCCTTGGAAAGGTGCTCGAGATCGAAAAAGACCGGGCGCTCGTGCAGCTGTTTGAAAGCTCCCAGGGTCTGCGCATCGTCACGAGCAAGGCGCGCTTTTTGGGGCACGGCACCCAGCTCGGCGTCAGCCGCGATATGCTCGGCCGTGTTTTCGACGGCATGGGCCGGCCGACCGACGGCGGCGCCGACATCATCCCGGAAAAGAAGCTCGATATCAACGGCGCGCCGATCAATCCGGCGGCGCGCGACTATCCCGCCGAGTTCATCCAGACGGGCGTGTCCGCCATAGACGGACTCAATACGCTCGTGCGCGGCCAGAAGCTGCCGGTGTTTTCCGGCTCGGGTCTGCCGCACGCCCAGCTCGCCGCGCAGATCGCGCGCCAGGCGAAGGTGCTCTCCTCCGGCGAGGGCTTCGCGGTCGTGTTTGCCGCCATCGGCATCACCTTTGAGGAAGCAGACTTCTTTATCAGCGATTTCCGCAAGACGGGCTCCATCGAGCGCGCCGTGCTGTTCATGAACCTCGCGAACGACCCGGCGGTCGAGCGCATCGCGACGCCGCGCATGGCCATCACCTGCGCGGAATATCTCGCGTATGAGCTCGGCATGCACGTGCTCGTCATCCTGACGGATATCACGAACTACGCCGAAGCGCTGCGCGAGGTCTCCGCCGCGCGCAAGGAGATCCCCGGCCGCCGCGGCTATCCCGGTTATATGTATACCGACCTCGCGTCGCTGTATGAGCGCGCGGGCCGCATCAAGGGCAACAAGGGCTCGATCACGCAGATCCCGATCCTCTCCATGCCCGAGGACGACAAGACTCACCCTATCCCCGACCTGACGGGCTATATCACCGAAGGGCAGATCATTCTGTCCCGCGAGCTCAACCGCCGCGGCGTCACGCCGCCCATCGACGTGCTCCCGTCGCTGTCGCGTCTGAAGGACAAGGGCACCGGCAAGGGAAAGACCCGCGAGGATCACGCGGACACGATGAACCAGCTGTTCTCCGCGTACGCGCGCGGCAAGGACGCGAAGGAGCTCGCCGTCATCCTCGGCGACGCCGCGCTCACGCCCGTCGACAAGCTGTACGCCGAATTTGCGACGCAGTTTGAAAGCCGCTACATCTCTCAGGGCTATTACACCAACCGCACCATTGAGGAAACCCTGGATCTCGGTTGGGAGCTGCTCAAGATTCTGCCGCGCAGCGAGATGAAGCGCATTCGCGACGAATATCTCGACAAATACTGGCCCGTCGAAGCGGACGGCAAATCGGAGGCATAAGATGGCGAAGACCGTCAATCCGACGCGCATGGAGCTCACGCGCCTCAAGAAGCGGCTCAAGACCGCCGCGCGCGGTCACAAGCTGCTCAAGGACAAGCGCGACGAGATGGTGCGGCGCTTTATCGAGATCGTGCGGCGCGACAAACAGCTGCGCGAGGAGGTAGAGCAGCAGCTTGCCGCCGCGATGGGGCGTTTTTCCGTCGCGCGCGCCGAAATGGGCAACGCCGCGATGGACGAGGCGCTCATCTACCCCGTGCGCACGGCGGCCATTGAGACCGGAACAAAGAACATTATGAGCGTCGACGTTCCGACCATCCGGCTTGTCGGCGACAACAGCGGAACCACCGAGCTTCCCTACGGCTTCGCTTTCACTTCGGGCGAGCTGGACGGCGCGGTGCTGGATCTCGGCGCGCTGCTGCCGCAGCTCATCGAGCTTGCGGAAACGGAAAAGGCCTGCAATATGCTTGCAGACGAGATCGAAAAGACCCGCCGCCGCGTCAACGCGCTCGAGCACGTCATGATCCCGGAAATGGAGGAGCAGATCAAATACATCACCATGAAGCTCGAGGAAAACGAGCGCGGCACCAAGACGCGCCTGATGAAGGTCAAGGAGATGCTCGCGGAAAAGTAGATGTATCGGCGCACACGCGGGTTGGATGGCAGCAGTAAAAGACGGCAGTCTGCGGACTGCCGCCTTTTTTAATATCGCACACGAACGGCTTCTCCTCGGCTTCGAACCGGAGAGATGCAGCGGCTGACGCGAAGATGAAAGCCAAGCAGGAAAAAGCCAGCGCAAACGGTCATGGTTTATAAAGTCGTTTGCGCGGTAATAACAGCCCCGGGTCCGGGGAACCGTTCCCCGGCGCGCAGAGGCTGCGGCGCACGCCCGCGGGCGGGCGTGCAAGCGAGCAACCGCGCTCGGCGCTCGGCGAGTCGCTGGTGCACAGGGCAAAAGGGGGGCATTGCGTGCCCCCTTAGTCCCTAACGGAATACCGCTGCCCCTTTCACTCAGAGGCGCGGCGGCACGCTTAAGTTTTTCACCAACCGCAGCATAACTTGTTGAACGCGCCGTTTCGTTGTGTTATTATAAAAAAAATACAGAAGAGATGAACAGGAGAGAATTGTTATGAGAGAAGGCAACGTCTTTATTTTTGAGCACCCCCTGATACAGCACAAAATCTCCCTAATCCGCGACAAAAACACCTCGACAAAGGATTTTCGCGAGCTGGTAGACGAGATATCCATGCTCATGGTGTACGAGGCGACGAAGGATCTGCCGCTCAAGGAGATCGAGATCGAGACGCCCATCGCCAAGACGAAGACGAGGGTCCTCTCCGACAAGAAGATCGCGCTGGTGCCGATCCTGCGCGCGGGCCTGGGCATGGTTGCGGGCGTGCAGACGCTGCTGCCCAACGCCCGCGTCGGACACATCGGCCTGTACCGCGATCCCGAGACGCACGACCCCGTGCAGTATTACTGCAAGCTCCCGTCTGACATCACCGAGAGCACCGTTTTTCTGCTCGACCCGATGTTCGCGACCGGCGGCAGCGCCTCGGCGGCGTTCACCTATCTCAAGCAGATCGGCTGCAAGGACCTGCGCATGATGTGCGTCATTGCGGCGCGTCCGGCGGTCGAGCGCTTTAAGAAGGAGCACCCCGACGTGCTCATCTACTGCGCGGCGCTCGATGAAAAGCTCAACGAAAACGCGTATATCGTTCCCGGCCTCGGCGACGCGGGCGACCGCATCTTCGGGACAAAATAGAGCGAAAACAAAAAAGGACCGCCGGCACGCCGGCGGTCCTTTCACGGTTCAAAAACAACGACAGGGGAGCGGGAGGCTTTATTCCGCCGCGCTCTCCTGCGGCAGGCGCACCGCCTTGATCTTTGAGATGCGGTGCTCGGTGATCTCAAGCACGGTGTACTCAAAGCCGCCGCTTTGCACGCTCGGGTGCTCGCCCGGCTCCGGCAGCCTGCCCAGACGATCGGTCATATACCCGGCGATGGTGTCGTAGTCGCCCGCGTCGTCAAAGCTCGCGTCCAGCTGCTCGCGGACGTCGTCGAGAAAGGCCATGCCGTCGAGCAGCCACTCGTTCTCCGACACGCGGCTGA
This sequence comes from Oscillospiraceae bacterium, assembly GCA_034927165.1. Lineage (GTDB taxonomy): Bacteria > Bacillota > Clostridia > Oscillospirales > Ruminococcaceae > JAYFNU01. The sequence continues at coordinate 590 of JAYFQJ010000117.1, read as the reverse complement.
TCTCCTCCGGCTCGTGGTCGTACTCGTCCTGAATATTTCCGACGATGGATTCGAGCACATCCTCCATCGTCACGATGCCCGCTGTGCCGCCGTATTCGTCCACGACGATGGCCATCTGCACATGCCGCTTGCGCATCTCCTCGAAGATGTCCTTACAGCGGGAGCTTTCCGGGATGTACATGACCTTGCGAAGATAGTCCCGGATGTGAAAATCCGCCGGCTTGTTGACGACGAGGCCGAGAAGGTCCTTGATGTTGAGAATGCCCACGATATTGTCGAGCCCCCCGTCGCACACGGGCAGACGCGAATGGCCCGTTTTTACAGAGGTATCGATGACCTCCGCGAGCGAGGCGTCGATGTCAAGCTCCTCGATCTCGGTGCGGTGGGTCATGATCTCGTCGGCGGTCGTGTCGTCAAATTCAAAGATGTTGTGCAGCATCTCTTTTTCGCGTTCCTCGATGGTGCCCTCCTCCTCGCCGACGTCGATCATCATGCGGATCTCCTCCTCGGTGACCTCGTCGGCCTTGGCGTTGGGATCGATGCCGATGAGCCGCAGCACGCCGTTGGTCGTCGCCGACAACAGCGCGACG
>JAYFQJ010000065.1:0-11321 GCA_034927165.1 Oscillospiraceae bacterium | reverse complement strand
GCGGCGGATGCGATGGTCAAGGCGGCGGACGTCCGTCTCATCGGCAAGGAAGAGATCGGACACGGCCTCGTCACCGTCATGGTGCGCGGCGATGTCGGCGCGGTCAAGGCGGCTGTGGAGGCCGGCGCGACGGCGGCGAAGCGCGTGGGCGACCTGTACGGCGTGCACGTGATCCCGAGCCCCCACAACGACGTCGAGGGCATCCTGCCCACGATGAACGTCAAGCATCAGGAGACAAAGACGACGGCCACGCAGTACGCTGCGAAAAAGGGAGAATAAGCCATGTACACCGGCAGGGTGATCGGTACTGTCGTCGCCACGGTCAAGCACGAGGATATCGCGAATATCCCGCTGCTCGTCGTTCAGGTCATTGAAAACGGAAAAGACACAAAACGGCTGGTAGCGGCGGACGCGACGCGGCAGGCGGGACCCGGCGATTTCGTCTATCTCATCGGACGAAAGGAAGCCGGCACGATCTTCCGCAAAAAGTACACGCCCGCCGATGCGTCGATCGTCGGTTTCATCGACACGTACAACGAGGTCTTATAAAGCGTTCACGGCGGCGGACGCCGCAAAATAATATTAATTTTTATTGATGATCGAAAGGGAAACTTATTATGGAAAAGCTGGCACTCGGAATGATCGAGACCAAGGGACTTATCGGCGCCATCGAAGCGGCGGATGCGATGGTCAAGGCGGCGGACGTCCGTCTCATCGGCAAGGAAGAGATCGGACACGGCCTCGTCACCGTCATGGTGCGCGGCGATGTCGGCGCGGTCAAGGCGGCTGTGGAAGCCGGCGCGACGGCGGCGAAGCGCGTGGGCGACCTGTACGGCGTGCACGTGATCCCGAGCCCCCACAACGACGTCGAGGGCATCCTCCCGACGATCGCGAAATAAGCGACGCCTTTGCGTTTAGTGCAAATATTGAAAACGGGGTGTTGATATGCGCGTCGCGAGAGTTGTCGGAAACGTTGTTTCCACAATCAAGGACAAGGGCTTTTACGGCCACAAACTGATGATCGTCGAATATCTCAATGAGGACGGCTCAACGGACGCCCCGCGTGAGATCGTGTTCGACGTCGCTGATGCGAGCATCGGCGATATCGTTCTCGTGTGTATCGACGGGGGCGCGTCTACGATGTACCTCGGCGAGGACAGCGACGGGCAGGGCGTGATCGCCGACTCGACGATCTGCGGCGTGGTGGATTACACCACCTTCGACGGAAAATATGTCGCGGGCAACACGACGCCCCAAAACGCATAGCGGAGGCCGTACATGGATATTGAACAACTGCAGGCGCAGGTCCGCGAGGAGGTCGAAAATCTGCTCATGAAGGAATACAAGCTCACGCCGAACACCTTCGGCACGAGCGATATTCCCGAAAAGCTGGAGCATTCGATGCTCGGTCAGGATCTCACGCGCGAAAAGATACTCAAGGAGAGCGCGCTCGCGAGGCAGTACGGCGTCGCGGCCATCTGCGTGTCGCCTTATTATGTGCCCGCCGCGTTTTCCGTGCTGTACGGCACGCGCACGGCGGTCTGCGCCGCCGTCGGCTTCCCGCAGGGGGCGATGTCGCACGAGGCGAAGCTCGCGGAGATCCGCGCGTGCACGAACGCCGGCGCGACGGAGCTGGATATCGCGCTTAATATGCTCGCCATCAAATCCGGCGAGTACGACGCCGCGCGCAGGGAGCTGTGCGAGGAGGTCGCCGTCGCGGGCATACGCGCCCGCGTCAAGGCGGTCTATGAGCAGGGCTCCTATACGCCGGACGAGCGCAGGATCGTTCTGCAGATGATCGCGGACAGCGGCGCGGAGTTCGTCAAGATCCAGAATCTGACGAGCGGCCATGGAGCGCGCGTCGAGGACGTCGCGTTCGTGCGCGGCGAGATCGGCGACAGTGTTAAAATCAAGATCGACGGCGGCGTCAAAACGTTGGAGACCGCCGAATCTCTCCTGTCGGCGGGCGCCGACAGAATCGGCCTGACGGCCACCGAAGCGGTGGCAAAACAGGCGCTCGGCTGCCGCCGGTTTTAATCGGCGCGCCGGAGAATGGAGGTAAATGAATTTTGATATAAACGAAGTCATTAAAAAAGTAACGGCTGAGGTGTGCAGCCAATACGGCGTGTCGAGCGGCCCGTCGGTCGCGCCGAACGACCTGTCGCCCGCGTCGCTCGCTAAGTATATCGATCACACCTTCCTCAAGCCCGAAGCGAGCAGTGAGGATATCCACCGCATCTGCGACGAGGCGAAGAAGTATCATTTCGCGAGCGTCTGCGTCAACCCGTCCTATATCAAGCTGGTCGCCGAGCTGCTCAACGGCAGCGGCGTGACGCCCTGCTGTGTCATCGGCTTTCCGTTCGGCACGCAGCCGCCCGAGTCCAAGGCCAACGAGGCGCTGGACGCGGTGTGCAACGGCGCGCGCGAGCTCGACATGGTCATCAACGTCGGCGCGATCAAATCAAAGGACTGGCTGCTCGTCAAGCGCGACATCATGGGCGTCGTTGACGCGGCGCACACCAAGGCGAAGGTCAAGGTCATCCTCGAGACCTGCCTGCTGACGGACGAGGAGAAGGTCAAGGCCTGCACCATCGCGAAGATGGCGGGCGCTGATTTTGTCAAGACGTCGACCGGCTATTCCACCGGCGGCGCGAAGGTCGAGGACGTGGCGCTCATGCGCGCGACCGTCGGACCGGAGATGGGCGTCAAGGCCTCGGGCGGCATCCACTCGTACGATGACGCCGTCAAGATGATCCGCGCGGGCGCGAGCCGCATCGGCGCGAGCGCGAGCATCAGTATCGTCAGCGGAGACGCGGGATCGGATACGCATAAGTGCATCAATTGTGGCGCGTGCAAGGGCCAGTGCCCGACGGGCAACTGCACCATCATCAAGACGGGCTATTGATCGCGATTTCTGATTGATTGACAAAGGGGCGCCCTGCGGGGCGGCCCTTTTTCCGTATCAATACACGGAGAAACGTGCTATAATACTTTTCGTATGAATTATTGGGGGTCGATCGAATGAGGAAAAGGCCGCACTACGCGTGGTTTGTTTTCGTGGGCTGCTGCTTGCTGCAAGCGGGAACGCTGGGGATGATCTATAACTGCCAGGGGATCTTTTATACGCCGGTGAGCGAGGCGTTCGGATTTTCCGTGGGCGACGTCGCTTTGAACCGGACACTCGTCGGCCTCGGTTCCTGTGTGATGCTGCCGTTCACGGGCAAGCTGCTCGAAAAGTACGACGTGCGGATCACGCTGACGGTCGCGTCTGTCGTTTTCGCGCTGTGCACCTTTTTGTCGGGCAGCTTCACAAAGCTCTATGCGTGGTATATCGCGAGCCTGATCCAGGGTCTCGCCGCAGCGTTTCTGCTGTTCATACCCGCTCCCATCATCATCAATCGCTGGTTTTCAAAAATGAACGGAACGCTCATGGGCGTCGCGAGTGCTTTTGCCGGCGTCGTCGGCATCATTATGAACCCGGTGGGCGGCCGGCTGATCGAAACGATCGGATTCTCTGCGACCTACCGCGTGTTCGGCGCCGCGAGCCTTATTGTTGTGCTGCCTGCGACGCTCCTGCTGCTGCGCAGCTACCCGTCTGATCTCGGCTTGCTGCCTTTCGGCAGCGACGCGCAGCCCGCGGAGCGATCGGCCGATGCGCAGGGCCCGGCCTTATCCGAGGTACTGCGCTCGCCCTGGCTGTATGTGACGATCCTCGCCATCGGGCTGCTCGGCTACGGCGGCGGCGCCTGCCAGAGCTTTACGAGCTTCGGCGTGACGCTCGGTATGACGGTCTCGGGGGCCTCTGTGCTCGTTTCCGCCGCGATGGCGGGCAATCTCGCCGCAAAGATCGGGCTCGGAGCGCTCAACGATAAGGCCGGCATAAAAGCGGCGCTTTACGCGCTCGCGTGCGCCGTCGGCGCCGGTTATGTCGTCATGGCGACGTGCCGTATGCCCGCGCTGCTCGGCGGCGCATTTCTGTGCGGCTGCACGATGGCGATGAGCGCCGTCATCGTTCCCATCCTGCTCAAAAAAATGTTCGGCACGCGCGCGTTTTCCTCCGTCTATTCCTGGGCGACGGCGGTCTACACGCTCGTCAATTCCTTTGCTGCGGCGCTCAACAGTTATATCTGCGACGCGGCGGGGAGCTACGTTCCCGCGTGGTATATGATCGTCGGTTTTGTGTGTGCCGGCGCGGTGCTGATCACGCTCGCCATGCGCGCTGTTGAAAAAAAGTTTTCAGTACGGTAGAATAAGCTTGGATATGGGTATCCTATCCAAAAGGAGAGAATGATGAAAAAAGACGGTAAAGTGATCGACGTTACCCCAAATAAGGGGCACGGCCGGTTCAAAAAGGTCCTTATCAATTTTTTTGTGACGATCATCGCAGGGCTCGTGCTGTTCTATATCGAGCTGCCCGCGATCAATCTGCAAAATCAGTCCTTCTATTTCTTCTTTTTCATTTTGTCGGGGGTTTACTGCGTCACGGCGATCATCACCTCCGGCATCTGGAAGCTGAAGGGGCAGGATGATTTTTTCCCGTCTGTCAAGAATCACTGCAAGATCCCGCTGACGGTGTGCGCGCTGTTTTTGCTGCTCATCATCGTCGGCACCATCGTGTCGAGCGAGGTGCTTCGCTCGCGCGCCTACCGCGATCTGCTCACGGTGGAGCAGGGAAATTTTGAGCAGGATGTAGATGAGATTACCTTCGACCAGATCCCGCTGCTCGACCGCGACAGCGCGGAGAAGCTCGGCGACCGCAAGCTCGGCGAGTTGTCCGACATGGTCAGCCAGTTTGAGGTGTCCGACGACTATACGCAGATCAACTATAACGATCGCCCTGTGCGCGTCACGCCGCTGATGTACGGCGATCTCATCAAATGGCTCAACAACCGCCACAACGGCATCCCGGCCTATATCCGCATCGACATGATCTCGCAGAACGTCGAGGTCGTGCGGCTCGACGAGGGAATGCGGTACACGAAGGACGAGCATTTCGGTCGCAATCTTTACCGTCACCTGCGCTTCAATTACCCGACGTTCATGTTTGACGAGCCGACGTTCGAGATCAACGAGGACGGCGATCCGTATTGGGTCTGCCCGCGTATCGTCAAGCGCATCGGTCTGTTCGGCGGCAAGGACATTCAGGGCGCGGTGCTTGTCAACGCCGTCACGGGCGAGTGCGAATACTATGAGGAAGTGCCGCAGTGGGTGGACCGCGTATACAGCGCGGAGCTCATCATCCAACAGTACGATTATTACGGATTGTATACTAAGGGCTTTATCAACTCGCTGTTTGGGCAGAAAAATGTCACGGTAACTACGGACGGTTATAATTATATCGCGCTGAACGACGACGTGTATGTATATACGGGCGTTACCTCGGTCGGCGGCGACCAGTCCAACGTCGGCTTTATCCTGTCGAATGAGCGCACGAAGGAGACAAGGTATTACACGATCGCCGGCGCTGAAGAGTACTCCGCTATGTCCTCGGCGGAGGGCGTCGTGCAGCAGTACAGCTATGTGTCGACCTTCCCGCTGCTGCTCAACATCAAGGGGGAGCCGACCTACTTCATGGCGCTCAAGGACAACGCGGGCCTTGTAAAAATGTACGCGATGGTCAATGTCCGTCAGTACCAGATCGTCGCGACGGGCGCGACAGTCCAGGATACGGAGAAGAATTACGAGGCGATGCTCGCGCAGAACAATCTTCTCAGCGAGGAGGAGGCGGGTACCGCGAAGAGCGAGGTGACCGGCGTCATCGCGGAGCTGCGCTCTGCGGTCGTCGACGGCAACAGCGTTTACTATGTCAAGCTGGACAGCGCCGACGCCTATTTCTCAGTGAGCGCGTCGGTCAGCGAGCAGATCATCATCGCGACCGTCGGCGACACCGTCAAGATCAGATACAGCGGTGAAAGCGCGGCGATCACGAGCGCGACCGGCTTTGAGATCGTCGGCTTTGCGCCCGAAGCGCCCGCCACGATCACCCTGCCGGACGTTTCCGGCATGACTCCGGAGGCGGCGACCGCGCTGCTCGAGGATCTCGGCTTCAAGGTGGAGCAGATGCCCGCCGAGTCGACAGACGGCACGCCGGGCACGGCCTTTGGTACCGATCCCGCCGCGGGCAGCGAGGCGGAGGCGGGCTCGACCGTGACGCTGCTCGTCGTATCAGCGGAAACGGCGGCGTAAGGTCTATCGCATAAAGTTTTTCGAGAGCAAAAGCGGCCGACGCGAGATTTCGCGTCGGCCGCTTTTTTCTGCTTTGGCAGAGAGCCCTCCGCCGCAGCGGAGGGCCTGAGAAGCGCCCGCTGGGCGGGTTGGACGCCGCTTCAGCGAGCACAAAACGATCGTCCGAACGGAAAAGAACAGAGAAAAGCCGCTGCGCCGGCTCTGCTTTCCGCAGTGTCATAGGCAACTAAATGCAACAGGATCTCCGCGCTGACGGACTCCGGTGAAACGCCAAGCTCCGGCCGGATGGTTTGCTCTGTGTGGGCATCCGCGCTTCGCATACGGAACGCCGCGGTCGCTTCATAGGCGTCGACACCCCCCCGGGCAACCTTCAGACGATAGGCGTCATCATATAAATCGTTCCTCGTCTGCTCATCCAGCTGGTGCAAATTGAAGTTGACGCCCGCGCTCTCTGTGTCAAAACTCATGAGATATGTTTTTCCGTCGAAATCATACTCATCAAAACCGGCGTGCTCCCAACCCGGATCCGATTCCTTCCAGACGAACTCCGCATCAGGGCTGACGGGTACAAAGTGCCGCCCCCGCCGAGAACTTCCAGTTTTTATAAATTATATCATAAGTCTATGCGGGAAAAAAGCCGTGCGGCCCATTTGAGCCGCACGGCACTTTACCATTATGAATCGGCCTTTTTCGTGCGATAAATAGCATTGTAGATCAGTCCTGCAAAACACAAAACCAAAGAACAAAGCGTCGCCCCAAAAACCACCGCATTGGCCCATTCCATAGAGCCATTCAAAAGTTCCATACAAAAAGTGTAGATGTTCTGATAATCTCTTGCATTTAAGCTAAATAAGAAATAGAAGAAGATAAAAGTCCCGCTTATGGATGCACCCAAACTTTTCAGAAAAAAACAAAACACCACGGGCAGCAACAGCAAAAGACATGCAAACGGAAGCGTCTGCAGCAACGCACTCCTTGCACTTTCCGGCGTTAGTCCTTGCAACAACGATGACAGCGGATTTCCAAAGGACCACGCCAGATGAAAGGACATTTTGAAAAATAAAAAGCAAAATAAAATGCTCGCTGCAACTTCAAGCAGCACCGTTTTCAGCGTCTTATTCATCCTTTTCTCCCTTATAATTCCAATAGAACTGCTCTGCCTTTGAGAACAAATCGCTTCCGCCCAGATTCACCTCTTTGGTTCTCCTGTAATAGTAATCCGCCATATTCTGATAGTAGGCCGGGAGCTTGCCGGGATGGGCCACAATATAATCATTCAATTCCCGTGACCGCTCATATGCTTCCAGATGCCATAACACCTCATAACTCAATGCCGCATCACTGATTGTCATTTGGTCTAAGTTTGAACTTTGCGCTGAGCGATTAAGTTCTCGTTTCATGGCATGAACAAGCTTTTTTCTATAACTTGCATCCTTCAGCCGTTCTCTCTGCTCCGGTGTAGCGTTATCCAAGTCAAGAACGATACCTTTGTTGTATGGATCAAACTGAATATAATACTCTGTACCCTGAAAATCAAACTTGTCCTTACCGACTTGTTCATCAAAAGCCTTGTGAACCAGTGCACTTGGATAATCAATGCTTGCCCCAAAACCACCATGCTCCGGCAGCGTCTTTGTGCGTTTCGGCTCGGTGTGTCCGTTCAGCTGCCTACCCTTGTCCGGCTGCGTCCGCGTTTTTGAACCGTTTGTCGACCCGAAAATCTGCTCCCACAGCGCGCGCACGGCGCTGTCCTCGGCAGACACAGCACCGGCCTTAGCGCCCGCAGCGCCGCCCTGCGGCGTTCGCCGCGCACCGTCCGCTCCGTAGCCCGCGGGCTTCGCCGTATCCCTGTCCCAGACATACTGCGGCGTTTCTCCGCCGAGCATCCCCCCGAAGATCTGGTTGAACAGGTTCACACCGCGCGGCGAATAGTCGCTGTCCGTACCGTTCTTGATGGGGCGAAAGGACGGCTTCCCCTTCATCTCGTCCGCCAGTGTGTTCATCGCTTCCTCTATGCTTACCTTTTTGAACACGCCCGTGTCCGGCTGCTTCTCCCGTCCCGCCGCCTGTGCCGTCGGCGTCCGGCCGGCGGGGACCTGCACGGTCTTTTGCTCTCTTTTGGGCGCGCGGGCGTCCGACTGCTCTGCGGGCAGCCCCGGCCGGTTCCACCGCTGCTGCCACCCCTCCTGCAGAAGAGCATCCTCCCGGGCGGTCGCATCCGCCGCGTCCTGCGGCTTCGTTCTCGGGGACGCCGGCTGCGGACCTGCGCTCACACCCGGCCGGTTCCACCGCTGCTGCCGCCCCTCCTGCAGAAGAGCATTCTCCCGGGCGGCCGCATCCGCCGCGTCCTGCGGCCTCTTTCGCAGCATATTTGTATTCTTCGCCGGCTGAAGACCGGTGTTCGTCTGCAGCGCAGCGGGCAGCCCCGCTGCCGCACTTTTCAACTGCCGGCTCTCCGCGCGCGCCTGCTCATAGTCAGACTGCGGCTTCACCGCCTGAGACGCCGCGGGCCTTCCCATCCCGGTTGCCGCCCCGGCGGGGCTCGTCGGCAAGGTCTGCTTTCGCTTTTGCTCCGCTCTCTTCTTTGGGTTGTCCTCGGGAAGCTTCGACATGAGTATAGCATCTCCTGTATATATTTGTAAATTAATAGATTGTAGAACAGGACCGGTTCAAAAATGGATTCTTTTCAACAAGGGGGCCCGGGCGGGCCCCCCTTGCGCGTCTTATTCGCCGCCGCGGGCGATCTTGCCCTCGATATTCACGATGTACAGTCTGCCGCAGCTCCCGCAGGTCACCGCGAGCTCCTTGCCGTCGTTGACGGTCTCGGCGCTGATGCCGTCGGGCAGAAAATAGCTGTCCGGCCCGACGTACAGCAGCGGCGCGCCGCAGCAGCTCACGGCGCCGTCGGCGTCCGCTGCGTTGCGCACCGGGCGGCGCACCCGTTTGACGGGGATCCTTGCGCGGCCGTTCGGACAGCGCTCGTCCATGCACATCAGGTCGGCGACGGAGCAGATGTCGACGCCGCCATGCTCGTTCTGCTTTGCCTCCATAAACGACGCCGCGATGTGCAGCTCGTTCCCGCATTTTTCACAGATCATTGCTGTTTTCTCCCTTCGGCGCGGTCGGTACCGCATTTTTTGTTGTCTCCTGCTGCTGCGCGCGCTTGCGCAGAGAACGCAGCAGCTGCTGCTTGTTGCGGATATAGCCGTCCGGCACGCTCTCGAGAGACAGCAGCGCGTCGTTGATGACGCCCTTCGCGAACAGATTGTCGAGCGTGCCGATCTGTGTCAGCTCGCTCCAGTACGCCGACGCGCCCACGTCCACGCTGAGCGACAGCGCGGACGGGTCGATCCCGCCGAAGTCGACCGTCTCGATATGCTCGATACCGGCCTCGTCGGTGAAGCTCGAGCGGCGCGGGCCGTAGTGCGCGCAGATGAGCTCGGCGATAATGCGGACATAGTCCTCCACGAACTGATAGAACGCGAGCCGCTGCAGCTCAAGCGGCGCGGAGGTCGCCTTCTGCACGGCGATGATGGCCGACGCGTTGGTGGGGTCTACGTTGCCGAGCGCCGCATCCGACGCGCCCATGAATTCCTTTGTGTAGCTGATGGTCTTGTCGACGATCTCGAGCACCTGTTCAGACATACCCGCAGGACGGTAGCCGGTCGCGACGGCGTCGTTCGGATTGCCCGTCACGCCGATGGCCTCGCCCACGCGGTTGGACCACTCCTTGATCTTCATGCGGTCATAGAAGACCTTCGGAAACGCCAGCGTGTGCTGATGGCGGATGGCCATCGCCCAAAGCTTGTTGACCGCGATCTGATTGGGGATGAGACCCGTGATGATCGCCTGCCCGTGGTAGGAATTGCGCACCTTCTCCCAGCTCATGAAGCTGACGGGATACAGCGTATAGGCCGTCCGTGTCGCGGGGCGCACGACGGCGTCCCGCGTTGCCTCGCAAAAGCACACCCGCCCCTTCTCCCGCCAGAGCTTCACGACGACGGTGGCGAGATCGGACGCATCGTAGCCGCGCTCGTCGCTGTGCGCGCTGCCGCTGTCCGGCCGGATATCCGTGCCGCGCTGGCCGAAGCGGTGTGCGCGCGCGCGGACCGCCGACGCCTGCTCGCGCTTGGCGATGAGCAGGAACGGCTGCTTTTGCACGTCGTTCAAAAAGGGATTGCCGAACAGCACGCGGGTGTTGTCCACAAGCTCGAGCGCGATCTCCCCGCGCACCGCGCCGCCGCCCGTTGCGGGGTCAAAATACCAGTAAAAGCAGCCGTCGCCGTCGACCGCACAGCTGCGCAGCATATCGCGGGACAGCGTCTTTGCTTTTGTGCGCTCAAGGACCCGCGCGATCTCCGTTTGCAGAAATTGCGCCTGCCGCTGCGCCCTCTCATCCCCGGCGGGCGCGCGCAGCTCTATGCCGATGTCGTCGCTGACGAGCATTGCGATGGTGTAGCTGCACACGCGCTTCAGAAAATTGAGCACCGGCTTGTCAAGGTCGGGCGCGTTGAGTCCCTCCCACTGGCGGCCGATATAGAAATCCTCGTTGCGGCGCACAGTGTCGTACAATCCGATGCTCTCGTTATAGCCGACGCACGCCTCGTATTCCTTCCAGATCGTTTTCGGGTCAGTTTTCATGCTTTTCTCCTTTGTTCGGTTCGGCGCCGTATGCAAGCAGCGCCGCATATTGCTTCTCCAGCGCGTCGCGCCGGCAGTCCGCCGCGCGGACCGCGTTGCCGCCGCGCAGACTGGACAGGATCCAAAAGAGCGCGCCCGCTGCAAAGCCCAGCAGAAACGCGCACGCAAAAATCAGTGCCTCCATTTTTCTTTCCCTCCGTTATGATTGATGGTATCGCAGCAGATCAGCGAGCTGCCGCTGCAGCTCATCCTCTCCCGCATGGGCTGGCTCTGCGCCCCCGACGGTCGAGGCCACGAAATAGCGCAGCGCGTCGGGTGCGTGGGTTCGCTCATGGGGCTCGCGGGCGCAGTCGTTCGGATTGTGCGTATCGCGCTGGATAGCGGCGACGGTGCGGACGGCGTTTGCGCAGCAGCTGAAAAAAACAAGTCCCGCTGTCAGCGCGCCTTCCTCGCCGCGAAATACCCGCAGCCGTTCGCGCATCGCGAGAAAGCCC
>JAYFQJ010000130.1:0-10434 GCA_034927165.1 Oscillospiraceae bacterium | reverse complement strand
TGACTGTGATATAATCTTGGCAGTCCATAGTGATTGCCCTCCCTTGGGAAAATGGTTGTATGAGAACTCCATTCTACCACGAGGTTAATCACTATGGATTTTTTGCTCAGGTGTCCAGCTTCATTTTACAATCAACCATTTGAGAAATCACTAAGTACGAGCGCTGTCTTAAGAACAAAATCTTTGTTGATTCTGAATCCGTCACCTATGGCGTTGACATCATCTACAAATTCTGTGATTTCCTCTCTGGCATCGTGGGTTTCCCACTGTGCGGATGCTATGGAAAGAAGCAAATCCGAATAACTAAGTTTTGTGCCGCCGCTGTTGACCCTTATAAAAATATTCAACACTTTATCGAGTTCAACAGTTCTTTCTCTATAGTAGCTGATCATACCAGCCTTATTGATGACGTTATAAAGTTTAGAAAGCGCATTTATGGCAAAACGGGATTGTTCGCGCGTGTACTGAAATTCTTCAGAATAACTGATGTTGTCGCTCACAAAAATAGAGACATCTCCATCTTCCTGCATATCAAGAATTTTCCCGACCTCAAACCAGTATGTGTTCTGATCGTTTTGCACTTCCTTTTCCGAAAGAAATCTAAAATCAAACTCATTGTCGCTTTCTTCGGGGGAAGATAAAAGGTTTAGATACAGTTTTCTGACCGGATATGCGTTTTCGTTATTTCTCGAAAGGTATTTCAGCTTATATGCGTATGTGCCTTTTAGTCCCAAGTATATCGAAGTAAGTCTTTGCTGTCCATCGAGTACAGCAGTCACGCCATCGGACCCCTTGAGATTGATTTTCTTATTATGTACAGATTTCTTTTCGTGGTAATTGCGGATAAATCCATAGAAATCATAGTCGTTAACGTGCTCCTTATTTATTTCCCAAAACAGAAATGTCCCTATCGGGTAGTTGCGCATGAGCGAATCAAATAAGGTTTCGATCTGATCCGTATCCCATACGTATTCTCTTTGAATAGAGGGAAGGACATATCTGTCTGCTGATATATTCTTCATCACTTCTGCAATGGTAATTGGCGTTTCATAGGCCATGCTTGTGCCCTCCTATATATGTTCTCCTTACATTAAGAGACAAAACAAATTGAGTAAATGGTGGTCTTATAAAGCGGCGCGAAAGATACTCATTCTCAACCTGACCGGCAGCGGCGCTTTCAAAAGCGGCAACCCCAAGACACAGGAGTACATCGAGAAAATTGAAGGTGACACCGGTCTTTACGACGACGTGATGAGCCTGCAGGACAAGGAGGAGACTGACGATGAGTTTTCCAAGTAAGGAGCTGGTTGAGAGCCTCCGCAAGCGTTATCCGTGACCTTTTCGGAACATTGAAGCCCAACGGCTACCGGCAGTTCAACACCGCCTACACCGACGAGGGCATCTCGGCCACGAACACCAAGCACCGCGACGGATTCAAGCAGATGGTACAGGATGCTTTGGACGGTAAAATTGACCTTATCGTCACAAAGTCCGTCAGCCGGTTTGCCCGAAACACCGTCGACAGCCTCACGACTGTCCGAAAGCTCAAAGAGCACGGCACTGAAATTTATTTTGAAAAGGAAAATATATTCACCTTTGACAGCAAGGGTGAATTGCTCATCACGATAATGTCATCACTGGCGCAGGAAGAAAGCCGGAGCATTTCGGAAAACGTCACATGGGGACAGCGGAAGCGTTTTGCAGACGGAAAGGTCAGTATGCCATACAAACAATTCCTCGGCTATGAAAAGGGTGAGGACGGCACACCCGTTATAAATGAAGAAGAAGCCGCTATTGTTCGGCTCATTTATCGGCTTTTCCTTGAGGGTAAAACACCCGCAGGGATTTGTCGCTTCCTTGACGCGCAGGGCATTCCAACACCGTCCGGCAAGCAGAAATGGAGCCAAACCACGGTAAACAGTATGCTTTCAAACGAAAAGTACAAAGGCGATGCGCTGCTGCAGAAGCGGTTTACAGTCGACTTTCTGATGAAAAAGATGAAGACCAATGAGGGCGAAGTGCCGCAGTATTATGTGGAGCACAGCCACGAGGCCATCATCAACCCCACCGAATGGGACATGGTGCAAGCGGAAATTGCCCGCCGCAAGACGCTCGGCAGAGCCTACAGTGGCAACAGCGTGTTCTCATCCAAGCTGGTCTGCGGCGATTGTGGTGGCTTTTTTGGGCAGAAGGTCTGGCACTCCACCGACACCTACCGCAAGGTGATATGGCGCTGCAACAGTAAATTCAAAGGCGAAAAGAAATGCGCCACACCTCATCTGGACACCGACACCATACAACAGAAATTTTTGATTGCCTACAGCCGCTTAATGGAAAGCAGGGACAGCGTTGTCGGCGACTGTGAGTTGATGCGGACAGTACTTTCCGACTGCACGATGCTGGATGCCGAAATCGATAGACTGACAGAGGAAATCGAGGTAGTTGCCGAAATGGTTAAAGCGTGTGTGAAAGAGAATGCAGCGTCGGCGCAGTCCCAGGCGGACTACACCAAGAAATATAACGCGCTGGTCAACCGGTACGAAAAGGCTACCAAGCGAGTTGACGAACTGAGCGCCGAGCGGACGCAGAAGCAAGACCGCGACCGTGAACTTCGGCTTTTCATTGAATCCATAAAGGAACAGCCCCTCGTTCTCGAAGGATGGAACGAAAGGCTGTGGGTCGGACTACTGGAAAAGGCTACGGTTTTTCACGACGGCAGGATGGTGTTCGAGTTCAAAAACGGCACAGAAATTGAGGTTGAGCTGTAAGGCTTGACCTCATTTTTTATCATTTGCACCCCCCTAAACGAAGAAATGCACCCCTCTCCGAGATTTTGCACCCCCTCCCACAAATCGTTCTGCGAGGGTGTGGAAAACGGTAAACTTGCTCGGTAGAAGGGCGCATTTTTCATGTTCTCAAGACGACGGTACAAGTCCTAAAACGCAAAAAAGCCCGTAAATACAGGCTTTTCGGGCATAAAATAAGAACGCTAACATCGATACTCACTGTATCAATATTAGCGTTCTTATATGGCGGAGAAGGAGGGATTTGAACCCTCGCGGCAGTTATCCCGCCCTACGCCCTTAGCAGGGGCGCCTCTTCGGCCAGCTTGAGTACTTCTCCATGCTTTCCAAAGGAAATCAATTATTCAGTTCGGCCGCGCCGACCGGGTGGAAATAATTATACAACACACAAGCAGGGAAAGTCAATCCGATTCTTCGTCGCGCGGCGGACGATGAAATCCGGTCGCTCTGCTGTTCCTCAATGATCGGAGCGTTCCCGTCCTTCACGTCCTGCAGCATCTTTTTGACCTGTGTCAGATTCAGCGGGCTGACCTCCTGCGCGCCCTTCGCGCTGGCCTTTCGCTGTACGGCGCCGGCTTCCTCTGCGCCTTTCGCGCCGCTCTCTCCGCCTTTGCCGCTTTCTCCGTCGCGTCCAGACTCTTGATTGTTTTTGGTATTTGTGCGTATAATAGCATCAAAAGGAACGGCAGTGTGAGGCGCTTCGGACGTAGAGCTGGGGGTGGAGAAATCCGCATCAAGGGCGCGCGAGGTTCCTTTTTTATTTATATACGCTGTTTCTGCCCAAAGTGTTTTAAATGCGCTGTCCGGAACAGCTTCAATTGCATACACGATCCCGTCAATATTTCTCGGATAGCCAAAAAGGAGAAGACTGTGCCTCTTGACTATTTTCCGAACTTTTGCATATAATGGCATCCGAAAGATTCTTCACAGCTGCGTTTTGAGACGTACTGTCCGGGGCTTGTACATCGGACTGCTGGGACGAATCTTTTGTTATATGATGTTCCAACAACATAAATCCTTCAACCGGTATCTCTGCAACATAATAAGTACCGTCATTGGGGGAATAAATAGCTATCGGAGAATTATTGTACCGCATTTACGGGAAGAAGCGACCCAAGGCTTTTCGCGCAATTATCTTCCCGCGTGTTTACAGATGGCGTCGAAGGCCTCGTCGCTGATGTCGTGCTCGATTCTGCAGGCGTCCGCGCGGGCGGTCTTTTCGTCCACACCGAGATGGATAAGAAACTCCGTCAGCATCTTATGTCTCGTGTACATCCGCTGCGCGATCTCCATGCCGGAATCGGTCAGTGTGATGTAGCTGTCGGCATCCATCGTTATGTAGCCGCCCTCGCGCAGGCGCTTTGTCGCGTAGCTGACCGAGGGCTTCGTCACGCCCAGATGCTCCGCCACATCGAGAGAGCGGATGTAGCCGTGCTTCTCCTTCATCATCAGCATGGCCTCCAGATAGTCCTCTGAGGCTCTGTGTATCTTCATGGCAAACTGCACCAACTTTCTGTTTCGGATGGGTACAGGCTAACACAATCTAACCAAATTTTCAAGACAAACGAAAAAAGTGTGGGATCTCGCTTGACATATCTGGTTAGAGGTATTAAACTGTAAATCGGTTAGAGGAAGCTAACTAATTGATTCGGTCTTTCGATTAAGGGGCATTAACCGAAGGGCGTACGGGGGGAGGACAGCATGATGCCGTTGACAATGGCGAAGACAGGCGACACAGTGACCATCCGGAGGATCACTGGTAAAGACGATATCCGGCAGCACCTGGCAGAGTTGGGCTTCGTGGTGGACGGAACGGTAACGGTCGTTTCGGAGCTCGCCGGGAATCTCATTTTACAGGTCAAGGACAGCCGGATCGCTCTGGATAAGACTATGGCGAACCGGGTCATGATTTAAGGGAGGAGAAAAGCATGAAGACACTGAAGGACGTTCATATCGGTGAGAATTGTACAGTGATGAAACTCCGCGGAGAGGGCGCCACCAAGAGGCGCATCATGGACATGGGCATCACCAAGGGTGTGGAGATCCATGTGCGCAAGGTAGCGCCGCTTGGCGACCCGATGGAACTGAACGTGCGCGGGTATGAGCTCTCCGTGCGCAAGAGCGACGCGGAGATGATCGAAGTCCAGTAGTTTTTCAGGCCTTGCAGTTAAATACAACTAACTTAATTGAGGAGGAGCGATATGGAGATCAAGATTGCTTTCGCGGGCAACCCGAACTGCGGAAAAACGACGCTGTTCAATGCCCTGGCGGGAGCGAACCAGTACGTCGGCAACTGGCCCGGCGTCACGGTGGAGAAAAAGGAAGGCAAGCTCAAGGGACGCAAGGATGTCATCATTCAGGATTTGCCGGGTATCTATTCCCTGAGCCCCTATACGCTGGAGGAGGTCGTCTCCCGCGAGTATCTGGTGCGGGAAAAGCCGGACGCCATTCTGGATATCGTGGATGGCACCAACATTGAAAGAAACCTGTACCTGACCACGCAGCTCATTGAGCTGGGCATCCCGGTGGTCATGGCGGTAAACATGATCGATGTCGTCCGCAAGAACGGAGATAAGATCGACCCGGCGGCGCTGGGCGAGGCGATGGGCTGCCAGGTCGTAGAGATGAGCGCGCTCAAGGGCGAGGGCGACATGGAAGCTGCGGAAAAAGCCATCGAGGCGGCAAAAGCCAACGCAAAGGGCGAGCTGCCTCATGTGTTTACCGGCTCCGTGGAACACGCCGTGGCCCATATTGAGGAGTCCATTCAGGGAAAGGTGGACGAGCGCAACCTGCGCTGGTACGCCATCAAGGTATTTGAGCGCGACGACAAGGTGCTCGCGGAGCTGGAGCTCAGCGGCGCGCTGAAGGCGCATATCGAGAAGCATATCGCCGACTGCGAGAAAGAGCTGGACGACGACGCCGAGAGCATCATCACAAGCCAGCGCTACGCATACATAAACAAGGTCGTGACTCAGGCGGTCAAAAAGAAGGCCGCCGTACACAGCCTGACCGCTTCGGACAAAATCGATAAGGTTGTGACCAACCGCTGGCTGGCGCTGCCCATTTTTGCGGCGGTCATGTGGGCGGTCTACTATATCTCCATCGGCTCCGTCGGCGACTGGGTGACGAGCTTCACCAACGACACGCTGTTCGGCGGGTGGATCGTGCCCGGAGTGACCTCGCTTCTGGAGGGCTGGGGCGTCGCGGGATGGCTGGTGAGCCTCGTTGCCGACGGCCTCATCGGCGGCGTGGGCGCCGTCCTCGGCTTTGTACCTCAGATGCTCATCCTGTTCCTGCTGCTTGCTGTTCTGGAGGACGTCGGTTATATGGCGCGCATTGCGTTTATCATGGACCGCATCTTCCGCAAGTTCGGCCTCAGCGGCAAGAGCTTCATTCCCATGCTGATCTCCTCCGGCTGCGGCGTGCCGGGCATTATGGCCTCGCGCACCATCGAGCAGGACAGAGACCGCAAGATGACCATCATGACCACCACCTTCATCCCCTGCGGCGCGAAGATGCCCATCGTCGGACTGATCGCGGGCGCGCTGTTCGGCGGCAGCGCATGGGTAGCGGTGTCCGCCTACTTCATCGGCGTCGCGGCGGTGATCGTATCCGGCATCATGCTGAAAAAGACCAAGCCCTTCGCCGGCGACCCGGCTCCCTTCGTGATGGAGCTGCCGCAGTATCACGCGCCGGTTGCGACCAATGTGCTGCGGGCCATGTGGGAGCGCGGCTGGAGCTTCATCAAGCGTGCCGGCACGGTCATCGTGGCGGCCAGCATCGTGATCTGGATCCTCAACTCCCTGAGCTTTGCGGGCGGTTTCCACTACATCCTCGAGGGCGATGATTCCATGTCCCTTTTGCAGGTAGCGGGCGAGGGCCTCGCGTTCCTGTTCATCCCGCTTGGCTTCGGCGGCTGGCAGGCGGCTGTTGCGACGATCCTGGGCCTTGTGGCAAAGGAAGAGGTCGTCGGCGCCTTCGGCACCATGTCCAGTATGTTTGCGTCAGTGAATCCGGAAGCCGCGGCAGATCTGCTCTCTGCGGTGGACGAGGGCACGGTCTCCAATCTGAGCGTCATCGGCCAGGAGTTCTTCGGGGGCAGCGGGCTTGCGGCCTACTCCTTTATGATCTTCAATCTTCTGTGCGCGCCCTGCTTCGCAGCTATGGGCGCCATCAAGCGGGAGATGAACAACGCCAGGTGGACCTGGGGCGCGATCGGATATATGTGCGGCTTCGCTTATATGATCTCCCTGATCGTCTACCAGCTGGGCATGCTGATCTCGGGTGCGGGTTTCACTGTGTGGACTGCCGTTGCTATCGCGGCGCTGGTGTTCCTGCTGTATATGCTGTTCCGCAAAAACAGGTATGACGACAGCCGCCTGAGTATGCGCGCTGTAGACGCAGCAATAAAATAACCCGAAAACGATTTACGGAGGTGTTTTTTATGAACGGACCGACCCTTATTGTGCTTGCCGTCGTTGTGGCAATTGTGGCTGCGATCGTGATCGCGCACATCCGCAGGAAAAAGCGCGGTGAAGCCTCCTGCTCCTGCGGTGGCTGCTCCAGCTGCCCGATGCACGGAAGCTGCCGCCACTGAAACGCAGGGGCGTGGGTGCTGTGCCCATGCCCCTGCACTTTTTTGAAAGGGAGTAAAGCGTGTCTGACTGTGAAACGACACTGACAGCCGCAAATATTCGCTATCTTCTGACCCTGCTTGCGCTCGATAAAAATGACGAGGGGGGCGCGCAGCGTGACTATCGCCGCGCGGTTGAAGGTCACAAAGCCCAGCGTCCACACGATGATAAAGGCGCTGAGCAGGATGGGCTGTACGACAAAGGGGAAATATGAGGCTGTTCACTTGACGGCTTTGGGGCGGCAGATCGCGCTGCGATACTCAGAATACTTCAGGCCGCTGTGCGAGGAGATGGCCGGGACACTGAAGCTCCCTCAGCCGGACTGCGCCAACGCGGTGTGTGCTGTTTTGGCTGAGACCCGGGAGAATGAGCTTGCCGCTATGGCGCAGAGGCTTCAAAGCTCCGCTTGTCGGGACTGCCCGTGCCGCCGGGGAGAAGAGCCCTGAAATGCAGAAGGCAGGAACGACACGGGAGCGAACGCATGATATGGATCCCGTAAGAGTCGGCGGGTAACGTGAGGATGGGACGTCCGCAGGGCGCACAGCGACCCGCGGCGTGAGATTCTCTCCCCGGATCGCCCGTGTTTTGGCGCAAACCCCCTGTCAACTTCTGTTTTCCTGTGTTATACTGAGGGTGAACAAAGACGCGTCAGGGGGAGGATCAACGATATGACCGCGATATACTACATCGAGATCAACGTGATGTGTATCGTCATCCTGCTGCTGCTGTGCAGCCAGCTCCAACAAAAACACGGACAGGGCTCCACGGAGGTGCACATATTCCGGTTGCTGCTGCAGACCGCCATTGTGCTGTGCGCCGCGGATCTGCTGTCCGGCGTGCTGCGCGGGAGAACCTTTTTCAGCGCGCGTGTATTCACCGGGGCCGGCAATATGCTGTATTTCCTCATGGTGACCACCATCGGCTACTTGTGGACCTTATATGTCAACGTCAAGCTGCACAATACGAGCAGAAAGGCGTCGGTCCTGTACGCCATCCCGCTGCTGTTTATTCTGGCGCTCGCCATCAGCAATCCCTGGACGGAAATCCTTTTCTCTCTGGGGAAGGACAATCTGTATGTAAGGGGCGAGGGCATCTATCTGCACTGGGTCATAAACTGGCTGTATCTGCTCATCCCCACGGTCCAGATCGTATGGGCGGTGCTGCACGAGAAAAACAAAGGCAGACGCCGGGATCTGCACATCCTGCTGTACTTCATTATCGCGCCGACGGCGGCCAGCATAATACAGATGCTGTTCTACGGCGTAAGCTGCTTTCAAGTCGGTATCACGATCTCCCTGCTGATCGTCTTTCTCCTCGGTCAGAATGTTCAGATCCTGACCGACGCGCTGACCGGGCTGAACAACCGGCGGGCCTTCGGCGGCTACTGCGACGAGTTTATCCGACACCACGAGGGAGAACAGCTTTTCCTGTGGATGATCGATATAAACGATTTCAAGCAGATCAACGACAAGCTGGGCCATCTGGTCGGCGACCGCGCTTTAAAAAACGCCGCGGACGCGCTGAAGCTCGTCTGTGTTGACGCGCCGAACCGATTGTTCCTGTGCAGATACGGCGGCGATGAGTTTGTGATCGCCGGCTGCGGCTGCGGCGCCGAATACGAAGCAAAGCTGGGCGAACAGATCGAGCGGGAATTTGAAAAGCAAAACGACGCCGGTCGGGTGCCTTATGCTCTGACCGCAAGCATCGGCACGGCGACCGGGGAGTGTGCGGATGCGGACGATATCGGGCGGCTGCTGCGCACCGCCGACAAGGCGATGTATGAAAAGAAAAAACGCGCAGGGGCGCGGTGACAGACCGCGGAGCGCGCGCACGTAGACAAAAGTTTCGGAATAAAAAAACACGGGGAAGAGGTGAAAATAATGCGAGGGAACGACGACCCCGTCTTTGATCTTGACGGCGACGGAAAGCTGGACGCTTTTGAGCAAAACGAGCAGGAACTGTTTGAGTTCGGAGACGGCAGTATGCATGAGCCGGACGGCGTCCGGCCGCGGCGGGAGTATGACGACGACTGCGACGACGATGAGGATGACGACGACGATGATGACGATGACGACGACGATGACGCAGATCGCCCGGGTGGCGGCATCGATCTCGATGCTCTTCTCGCGCGCGGCGTCGATTATGCGCCTAACGTACTCGAAGGAACCTGGTATGATGAGAACGGAAAACTGCTCGATCCCGAGAGCCTTGCGCGCCGGAGCAACATTTATGACGCGGCCGGTGTAAAATATGACGTCACGCTCACATTAACATACGGCGAGGACGACTGAGCACACTTCTGTCGACGCGAAGACGGTCTGTCAAAAGCAAAAGGGCCCCGGAGGAATATCTTCCGGGGCTCTTTATATCTGTGGGCTATTCTTCGGTCTTTGGGGGCTCCTCGTCAGCCGGCGCCTCCGGCTCCCCGTTCGTCACGCTGTTGAAGGCGTCCTTCGCGGTCTTCTTGACCTTTTCGAGCATTTCCGGCGCCTGCTCGTACAGCTCGCCGGCCTTTTGCTTCGCGCTCGCGGCCACGTCCTTCGCCTTCTCGGAGGCGTCGTTATAGACCTCGGTCGCCGCCTTGGTCACCTCGGTCACGACGTCGTTGACGTCGACCTTTCCGTCGCCGTCCGAATCCAATCCGTCCGGATTGTTTTGCTTGTACTTCTCAGAGACCTTCATGGCGGCCACAGTCGCGCCGGCGACCGCGCCGATCCCCAGCAGCTTGCTTAAAAAGCTCATATGTGTATCCTCCTTAACCGATGCCCTTACAGGCATTCTTCATATTGATATTATAGCCAAATTATGGCTTTTTGCAAAGGATTTTATAAATTTTCTATAAACAGGCGCGCGCGCTATACTTTTTTCGCGTGTTATGCTACATTTAATCTAATCTTGAGAAGGATCGTATACCGGATGCTGCAGAAAAACGACATCATAGAGCTCACCGTCGACAGTCTCTCCCCGGACGGCCGCGGCGTCGGCCGTTGCCGCGG
>JAYFQJ010000105.1:0-24888 GCA_034927165.1 Oscillospiraceae bacterium | reverse complement strand
GGCGTTCCTCGACTCTGTATTCGCAACCTGACGGCTGCGGCAACCACGCTCCCGACAGAAGCCAAGGCTTCCGTCGTGCCCGTGGTTATGGAGAACTAATTTTCACCGTGCGAGTGTCCAACTTGCACTTGCAATTTTCGGACCTCGTTTAACACGCCCTCATGCACAAGGTTGGGCGGCGCCGGGTCTGACGGCGGCGCGGGCGGTGCGGGAGGTGCGGGGGGCGTCACCACCTCCGCAGGCGGCGTCTGTTGAACGGGCGGGGTGTAGCTCGGCTGCTGTGACGGCGGGGTATAGCTTGAAGGCTGTTCTGTTTCGCTCCGCTCGTTTAGCAGCGTTTCGGTATCTTCGAGCGTCGCCTTGTCTTGAGGGATTTCGGGCGGGACGGAGTCCGTCTCTTTTTCTTCTGTAGGCGGGGCTTCCGGCTCCCGATCTTCCTCGGTTATTGAGCTTGAGGTGGGCGGGGTGATCTTTTTAAACTCTGCTTCTGCCGAGTCCTCGGCGGTGCATCCAGCGGCGATAAAGGCAAGTATAAGGGCAAGTAGTGCCGCTATGATTCGTAATTGCATTTTCATAGCGCAAAACTCCTTTCGTACTTATACAATACCGTAACCCCGCCCACAAGTCCAGACATCTTTAGAACGTAAATATCTCATAACTCAGCGACGAGCGGACTTCATCCTGAGAGATGACCTCCGGCTCCTTAAACATTTCGGTATACCTTTCGATCTGCTCGTCGGTGAGCGAGACGTTCCCGCCCTCGTCGTCGCTGCCGAGTATGACAAGATTGCCGCAGATGATGTCGCCGCCGAATCTTCGGTTAGCTTCGAGTCCAATGAGCTTGCCCTCGTCGTTGCAGTATCCGCAGATCCCCGGCTCCTCAAAATACACCGCTTCGATGAGGCCGTCGACCAGCCTCTGAAACGTATCGAGACGGTTTGGCACATCGAGCGGATAGGGAGCCTTATTGGGCTCTACCACGAGCACGCGGATAGTATTTTCTCCTTTGGGCTCACCTATGAGCTCGCGCTGTTCCGAAAGCATATCCCACATAATTATCTTCCTTTCCTGACGGTTTTACCCGTTTTAACGTCCATCGTGGTCGTCCCGACGACGGGGCTCCCCACAAGGCATCCGTTATGTACGCTCCAGTCTATGACCGAGCACAACGGGATTCCCGCGCCGTCGAGCGCCGAAACGGGGATTACAGTGCGACGCTTGGCGTCGAGAAACCGACAGTTGGAGGTCACGTTGGAAATCCCGATCGCAGCTTTCTTGTCATTTGCCTTTAGTGTTGCAGACTTCTGCTCAGACATTTAAAACACCTCTCTTTCCGCAAGCTCGTCCTCGACGAGATAATATATATCCTCGAGCTCAACGTCGTCGGCGTTGTTGAGAATATACATAGCGGCCGAAATGACGCAGAGGTCGTCGCT
Source organism: Oscillospiraceae bacterium (assembly GCA_034927165.1). GTDB lineage: Bacteria > Bacillota > Clostridia > Oscillospirales > Ruminococcaceae > JAYFNU01. The sequence goes on along the minus strand of JAYFQJ010000105.1, from coordinate 23,452 downwards.
CTCGAGAGGAGGATACATATCCCCTCTGGCACGAAGCACATCGAAGCAGTCGTTAATATGGTTCTCGAGCTTAAAAGAAGGGAACGCGGCGAGCTCCGCTTTGGCGGGAAGCTTGGGAACGCAAGGGGTTTTCTTCTTTCGATTGAACAACAGCATAATTAAAATATCCTTTCATTTGAAAAATCGGTGAAGCAGAGCTGCTTCGGAAGCAGTCTCTGTCTCTCGGTCATATCATAGTTTGCGATGAGAAGCTCCGCGTACTGTGCTCCTGCGTCGAACCGCTGCTTGATGTTATCGAGCCTCGACACCGATTCGATATGAAGCCTCGGCTCGGAATAGAGCTCACGGATAAACGCGCAGTCGTTGTAGGAGAGCAGGAATTTGCCTTCTATCCTCATAAGGCAGTCGTGGAGCCTGCGGTGGTCGGCGGGCGCGAAGCCCGTATAGTATCCTTCGGTTCCAAAGTAGGGCGGGTCACAATAGAAAAAGCTCACCGGACGATCGTACTGTCCGATGAGCTTCTCGAAGTCTCTGTTTTCTATTACGACGCTTCGCAGACGCCTGTGCGCCTGAAGTATGGCGGGAAAGCTGCGCGAGACGTCGTTCGGCTGACACGCGAAGCTGTCGCAGTCCGAGGCGTAGCTCTGCTTGACGAGTTGAAAGAACATAGCCGCGCGCCGAACCTCGTCGGCGACCTCTTTGCTTTTCAGCGTGTCCCGCACAAGCTCAAAGTCCGCTCTCGCGTTGAGTACCAAACGCAGTGCGTCGATGAGCTCCCGCGGCTTTTCCCGCACGACACGGAAAAGGGTGACCAGCTCGCCGTCGAAATCGTTATAGACCTCAAAATGCGACGGCGTCTTGTGAAAGAGAATCCACGCGGCTCCGCCGAAGACCTCGATGTACCTCTCGAAGCCAATCGGGAACCGCGAGACTACCTCGTCGCGCAGCGCCTTTTTCCCGCCCACGCGGGAGATAAAGCTGTTAACGTCGGCACCTCCTTTATTCAATCACATCGTCTGTTCAAGCTCACCGCCCTCCATCTCGAAAGGGAGATAGTTTGCGGTTCGCTCAATAAACCCGGTTTCGGTCAGGCAGCAGTTGTATTCACAGTTGTCGGCATAGAATTCTCCGTAAAGCTCGGCGTCCAAAGCGGGCTCTATGTCGGCAAAAACGTCTTGAGGAATACGCTCCTGCAATAATCGCCTGCCGAGCTCCTCATAGCTGCTGACTCCGACAAAGAAATTGAAGTCGTCAATGTGATCGACAACATGCCGCGCCGCAGCAATGGATTTCTGACCTTCCATTTCTATCGCGGCGAGTATCTTCTCGACGCTGACTTCTCCATTCCTTTTCTCAACAACCTCATCTACATAGTTCAGAAAATCGTTAAGCTCATACAGATCGTCGAACGGCACACTCATATTTCCGTATATCAAGTCGCCCTTTAGATCTTTTAACCCAAGCTGACGGTTTGAGCCGTATTCAGAGGTTGTCGAGTGCAGTGAGTAGCCGTCGAGAGGTAACCCGACCGTATGCAAGGTTCCGACCTTCGCGGCCATATCGAAAAAGGTTCCGCAGGTGAAGATTATCTGACCGTCACGAAGGTCACAGCTCATAGGCTCATTTCCTCCATGCCCGCTTCCTCGCCCGGCCCTGTGATGTTGACGTATTCTCCGATAATGCACAGAGCGTGGCTGTAGTCTTTTGCCTCCGCGTTTATGCGCTCAAACATCTCCTTAGCTTCATCGCCCATACCGTTTCTTTTTAGTGTCCGCTGCGCGATGCCGATGAGGTTGAAGATATTTCCGTCCTGCCCGATGAGCTCACAGTCGGGCTTCCGCTTTGCCGGTTCGGGAGCATCGTCAAACACCTCGATATCCTTGCCGAAGATGTCAAGACCTGTTATATGCTCCATCCTTGCGCCGCGTTCCTTCAGCTTCGAGGAGAACTTGTAATACTCCGAGAGCTCGCGGGCGATATGGTCGCCTCTCTCAGAGACCAGAATGTCGAACTTCTCATTTTGGGCTTGCTCCAAAATCTCATTTAAGTCTCTGCGGTCGCATATACGGCCTGACCCGAATTCCTCGGTCGTGCCGACGACCTCATATCCTTTATTATTGGCATAATTCAAGAGGCGAAGCTTTAGCTGCTCCATCTCTTGGGTGTGCGTGCTCGGTTTGTCCAATCGGCAATATATCCAAGCTTTTGTCATCTGTTGTTTTTCCTTTCAATATGATTTTCTGTAAACAGGCGAAATCTTCGCATTATGTATTCCACACACGGTATCGCCACCGAATTGCCGAGCGCCTTGTACCTTTTGGCGTCGGAGGCGGTGGTGATATCTGTCCAGAGGTCGGGGAAGCCCTGAAGCCTCTCGCATTCGAGCGGCGTTAGGCGGCGGATGAGCCGTGCCTTCGTGTCCTTTCCCACCACGAGACTTTCGCTTCCGCCGCCTATCGAGCCGCCCGACGCTCGGAGCGTTCCGCAGCCCTCGCCGAACTCCGTGTAGGAATTCTGCGCGAATAAAACGAGGTCGGTCGCGTCCTTGTATTGCCGGGCGCACTCGCATCCCGCAATATCGCTTTTTATGAACCTCTCGTCGAGCATACGGTTGAACACGGCGTGGCGGTCAAAGCTTGTCAGGGTATACGCGATGTTCTCCTGACATCCGAGACCGTTTCCGCCGTTTTCATCCTGCCTGTCGATGATGTTCCCGACAATGCAGTAGCTCTCGGCTTTCACAAGCGGGAGGTTGTTCCCGCCTGTCCCGCCTCGCGCGCTTATGGTCGGGGAGACGTCGAGCGGGCCCGAATACCGTGACGCTATTCCGTGATTTTCAAACAGCACGGGCTGATTGCTTCCGCTCATCCCCGCAGCCTCGGTCAGCGTGGGGCAGACGTCCTGCTCCATTGCTGCGTTGCCCTGCTGGGAGCCAAGCACAAGGGGCGGGTGACCGCCCATATCGGCTCGAAGCGTTCCTACGGCGTCATCGTAAACGTCCATCCGCTGCCCGCCCTGATCGTTGAGGCAGAGATATGTCTGTTGCTTAACGCCCGGTCTTGCCGTTAACGCGCCCGCGATGCCGTGAAGCTCACGCACCTCGTCGCGCTGATTTGCCGCAAACGCGGCAGGCTGCTCTGTGATGAAGGTCTGCATCTGATTGTTAGCTGCAGCCATCAGAGCGCCGGACACTCCGTCGAGGTCGATGCCCTCGTCGCGCTGGTTGATGTGGCACGCTTTTGTCTCGTCGCTTGGCAGCGTTCCGCTTTTCAAGCCTGCCTGTATCTCCAAAGCCTCTTTGAGGATGGGCGGCAGCTCCTTGCCCCTCGCGCTTGACCTGCGCAATATTCCGAGGCAGGCGGCTTTACTCAAATAGTATTTGTCCGGCGCCGTGTCCTGCAAAATCTGCGACAAGGAAGATTCGACGTCGTCGTTGGGGCACTCCCCAAAATTGCGCGTCGATAACCCTGTAAGCGATGGAAAATCCGTCTCCCAATATGAGCCCAGCAGATTTCCATACCCCTCCCGCAGGTCGAGGAATTGAAGCGGAGCTGTCCGCAATCTTTGCAGTCTCCTCGAGAACGGCTCTGAAATCTTCGCCGCCCTGCGAGCTGAATGCGCCGGGGACGTTCTCCCAAATTTCAAATCGGGGCCGAACAAGCTCATCTGTTCTGCCTCGCCGTCTGTCCGCATCTCTCATCTCCTTAATTACCCGCACCTGTTCCATAAACAACCCCGACCGCTCTCCCGCAAGCCCTGCCCGCGCTCCGGCGACGCTTAGATCCTGGCATGGAGAACCGCCCGCAACGATATCGACGGGCGGGAGCGTTTCACCCTTCAGTTTTGTTATATCTCCGACGTGTGCCATTTCGGGGAACCGCAGCTTCGTGACCTCGATGGGAAACGGCTCTATCTCACTCGCCCACAGCGTTTTGATTCCGACGCGCTGAGCCGCGAGGGGGAAGCCGCCGATTCCGTCAAAGAGCGAGCCGAGTGTGAGCGCCGTCATTCTTCTTTTCTGTCAGGCAGATTGTCTTTGACGCAGACAGCGAAAGGGCAGAACAGCTTTGAGCTCTGCTTGATACGCCAGACACACAATCGGCATTTATGGTCTTCGGGCAGGTCAACGGGATAATACTTTTCTTTTACTCCAAACCTTTCGGTCGGAAACTCTATCTTTTCTTCTTCCATATTCAGCTTCTCCTTTTTTTGTAAATATCACCCCCGTTATATTTTTGCGAATGTGCTAAAGAACAGGCTCAAATCCCTTATCATGACCTTAGAGAAGACAAAGCCTCACAGCTTCAATTCTCCTTCGGTCAAAGTCTGCTCGGGCGGAGTCTCGTCGATGACGTATCCGCTGCCCGTGAATCTTCCGTGTACAATTTCGTGCCAGTCGTGACCGAGCCGGTCATAGTCGATATATGACCAAAGACCTTCGTCTGCCTCAAAGTTCGGGAACTTGTTTTTGACGAGATACCAAGCCAGACCCGATTCGCCGACTACATTCGGAATGAAATCGAAGTCGCCGAGGTGCTCGTAGATGGCTCTCAGCCGCTCATGGCATCCTGTGTTTTTCGCACCGTACTTTGTGAAGACGTCCTCATCGCCGAGGGCGCTATTCGCGTATTCAAACACTTCCTTGAGCTTTGTGCTCTCCTTTGGACTGATGTCCTTTATCCGCTCACAGATTCGGTTTAATTCTTCAACGTCGGTTCTTTCGTCAAGTCTCACACATTGACCGAGCACGACGCTTTCTGTGAGCGTGAAGGTTGAATCGTTATCCATCTGCCTGTACAGCTCTTGCCACATAAGCGGACCTGCGGGCAGAGAAAGGAACACTTTGGCGCCGTGTTCATTCTCATAGCAGAGCGACGTTGACGACTCATTATTATCGTGAAGCAGCGGCAGATGAAGTCCGTCATATACGTCCTCAATTTGATTGTGTTTTGGGAGATACACATATCCGCCGGAATCGCAGAACTTGCCCTTGAATTCATATTTGTCGAGGTCGCGGCCGAGCGACTCATAGTCGAGGTTATCCTCGACCCACGGGCTGACGATGCCGCCCTCATGCTCCACATACCATTTGCCAAGCGCATATCTATTGTCCGCCGTTCTGCAGAAGACATATTTCCCGTATTCGATATCGTATGTAAGGTTGATGAGCTCCTTCGCTGAATCGAAATCAAACGCTTTGACGGCAGCGGAAAAGTCATTTAACCAATACTCGTCGTGCCTCTCCAGCTTGGCGAGAAGAATGTTAAGCTCGAAGATGGTTGATGGACTGAGCTCTTCGGGAAGCGTGATGATGTCTTCCGTGTGGCGCACCCCGTCGATCTTTACGTCGGCGAGATGCTCAACTCCGGCGCTTGTCAACTGTCGGTCGAGCTCATACTCCGTAAGCGGGAGAGTCAGTTCGAGGCGGCGTCCGGTCTTTTGGTCAGCGATGGATACGATGTACATAGCGTCATCCTTTCTAATGTTTTGAAGCATAAAAAAAGAGGCGTCTGTCATAAAGACAGATGCCTCTGATTCACAATCCGTTTATTCAAGCTGAAGCTCTTGCTGCTCCAAATCGTACAGCGTTATGAAATGCTCAGTGCGCTCAACATACCCCGTATCGGTGAAACCGCACCCATATTCGAAGTTGTTGAAATAGTCTCTGCCCAGCATCTCATAATCCGTGTAGTTATTGATCATCTCTATGGCGCTTCGGCCGTATTCGGATTCAATGACCCATCTGCCGAGTTCGGAGTATTCTTTAATGCCGCCGACATAAACGAATTCGTCGATGCATTCGACCACGTGTTTTGCTTCCGCTGCGGAATCGGGATTTTCATATTCGAGAATTGCGAGTATCTTCTCCATTCCACCGACCTCCACCCGCGAAGCTTGCGCGCAGACGTCGAGGAAATCGTGAAGGTCTGAGATGTCGTCAAACGGAACCTTTAAGGAGCTTGTTTCATAGTATCCGCTGAACCACGGCGCAAACACCCTGTCCGAGCCGATGAGATCAAGCACGGTGGTTATGTCCTCTTTTTTGCGGGTACGGCTATGCTTTGCTGCTTATCCGTGTCATCGGGGTTGGCGAGGACAAGCTCTGTGATTACGATTCTGCCGTTTCTGATATCGCAGTCCATATTTATATCTCCATACTGTTAATTTGAGCTTCATCGGGATGGTCCTCTATTTCTTTACCCATAAGCTTAGAACTAAAGATTTCCTCTCGCCGTCTCGGTATGCCGAAAGCAGACCGATGTGCTTTGTAAATTGCGACCGAAACGTCGTGCAGACGATATTTCCACCACGCGTTATCGCTGCTCTCGCAAACCGCTGCCGTTTCTTCATCTAGATCAAAGTCAAGCATTGCCGTGATTCGTTGGTCGGTTGGCATTGCGTCACAGAGGTCGTTATATTCCTGTTCCGTCAGGCCGATTTTGTCGGTTATGGAGGAGGCGTAGCTCTCAAACGCGGTACCCAGCTCATTTCGGTCGTACAATCTATATCGGTGAGCAGCGGACAAGAAAGAGTTGATTATATCGCTTGTGAAAAAACAATCGTTGCCTTTTTCTCGAACGTGGAATACCGCAAAGCGGCGTCGTGCCTCAAATGCATCTCTTTGTTCTGCTTCATATTGAATGATTTGGTTTTCTATTTCTGTGCGCTTATTGTCCGGCACTAGACTTTCGTAGAGGTCATCCAACGTGCTGTTCAGTTCGCCTGTCACAGTTCTGCCGCTCTCAGCCAAGTAGTGTTCTATCGCTTTCAAACGAAGGGAATTGTAGTATACGGTTAGTTCGCGGGCTGTCAAAATCTTCACCTCTCAATTGATTATTCCGTTAAATAAAAAGAACCGCCTGTCATATCGACAAACGGTTTTGCGCTGAATTATGCTGTTATGGCTTAATATGCGGGTTCGAATCCTGTCAGTTGGTCAAAATGGCGTTTTGACATCTTTTTATCGGCACCCTCGAAAATGAACTAAAAAATGGCGAAAAGCCCCGATTTTTCGGGGCTTTTCTGCGTTGATATCTATTTCATAAAAATAGATGGTGCCGCCGACCGGACTTGAACCGGTACGCTTGCGCGAGGGATTTTAAGTCCCTTGTGTCTGCCAATTCCACCACGGCGGCATGAATAAAATTATAAACAAGATGGGGGAGCGTGTCAATCGGATTATCGCTAAAGCAGCCAACGCCGCCGCAACTTTTTATTGTTGCGGGCGGAGCTGCTGCCGAATGATCCATCGGAACCAAGGGAGGGAAATCTGCGCGTTGCGTCGCACGCGTGCGCGGTTAAGAGCGAAACGGTTTGCTCTGAACGACACCCGCCGCCGCACAAAACAAAAGCAGCGTGCCCGCGCCCGCGAGATAATGCAGCTGGGTGCCGATCTGGAAATTGACCGCCTCGACATAGGCGACCATTCCGACACGCAGCAGGATGGACAACAGGATGCCCAGCAGAAGGATCGACTGCATCGCCGCCTGCGCTTGGTTCTCGCCTTTTTGAAGGGCTGCTTTTATTTTGCGCATAAAGAACAGCAAAAACAGCAGCAGCGCGGGGAGCAGGACAATGCGGAAGACCCAGGTGTCCGCAACGAGCACGTCGCCGGTGAGCCTCTGCGCCGTGGAGTACAGCGGCTCGTCGGTGCCGTATTGCGCGATGTTGCTCGCCTTTGTATAGGTGTATTCCTCCCACGGCGCCGCCTGCACGGGCGTCGCATAGCTCAGCGGCGCAAAGGGAGAGCACTGCTCAAAGAACAGCAGCGCTTTAAAAGAATTGCCGATCTCCGCGAGCGTCGGCGACAGGTAGGACGGGTCGTACGGCGTGACCATGCCGCTCGACAGCAGCGAGGAGCGGCTCTCCTCGTTGCGCTGCAGACGCCCGTCGTCGAGCGCCGCGTTGATGTCCGCCGCGAGCTGCGTATAAAAGGCCTGCTTTTGCAGCGCGTCGGTCGCGAGACCCGCGTCGTACGCCGCCTTTTGTACCATGAAAAAGAAGCCGCCGTGGTTAAACTCGCGCGTATCGGGATTGCCGTAACCGGGGTAGTAATCGCCGTTGTCGAGATATTCGCCGAGCTCGGCGGCAAGAGGCACGGCGTCATAGATCGCTGCGCGCGTTTCATAACAGACGAAGTTTGCGGTATGCGGCAGGTCGCCGTCCGCACTGCGCATGGCGCTGAGCGCGTCGACAAATTCCGGCGCGCTGATTTCATTTGTGATAAAGCGCCCGTAATGGCGGTAGTTCATATAGCTGTACGCGCCGGTGATGAGCAGGCATACGCCCGCGAGCACAGCGGGTGCGGCGAGACCGGCGAGCCTTTTGCGCAGCGCCGAGGACTTGTCAAACAGAACGAATAGAACATAGGCAGCGGACGCCGCGGCCGCATACGGCAGCAGCCAGACGCCGTCCTCCTTTGTTATATAGGTCAGGCCGAGGCCGACGCCCGCCGCCGCGGCGTAAGCGATGCGCGGGCCGAGGCGCTCCTTAAAGCGCAGGCAGAAGCCGAGCATGCCCGCAAAAAAGAGCATCGCGAGCGGCTGGGTGATGCTGTCGCGGTACAAGCGCAGCGTCGCGGTCGCAAAGCTGTACGGGGACAGCCACAGCACGGTAAAAAAGAACAGGAGCTGTGTGCGGCTCTTGACAAAATATCCCTTGACCGCGCCGCAGAAGACGGCGCACGCGGCGAGGTATAACAGCTGATTGCCGAGGATATAAGGGATGTGCAGCGCGTGCAGCAGCGCGAGCCACACCGAGAAGAACATGTTTTTCGTCAGCGTCAGCCAGGTGTATTCTCCGAGCCATTCGCCGCGCGCGATGGACTGCGCCGCCGCGAGCAGCCATTCGTCGTCAATGGGCGTGTTCTCCGGGAAAATATTGATCATCTGAAAAGCACACAAAAACAGCTTGCCTGCGACGAGCGCGAGCAGCAGGAGAAACAGCGCCTTCGCCGTCAGATCCTTTTTTTGCGTGAGCTTGGTTTCCTCAACAAAACGCATGGTTGATACGCCTTTCAGAATTGTTCAACGCGCAGCACGCTCGCGCCGGTGCTGCGCGCGCAGCGGATGCCGGACTCGGAATCCTCGAAGATCACCGCTTCGCAGGGAGAAACGCCGAAACGCGCCATTGCCAGGAGAAAGCCCTCCGGATCCGGCTTCACTTTTTTCACATCCTCCTGTGTCACGAGCAGGTCGAACAGTGCCGCGCGACCGAAATATTGCAGAATATCCTCGACGTTTTTTCGCGACGCGGTCGTCACGATCGCCGTTTTGCAGCCGGGACGCGCCGCCTCGATGTAATCGAACAGCGCCGCATTTTCCCGCGCTGCGCATAGAAATTCAGAATAGCACGCTTTCTTTGCTTCATGGATGTCATGGATCAGTGCGGGCGTCGGGTTTTCGACGAACAGCGGCAGAAATTCAGTGAAATGCCGCCCGAAAAAATTCTCCCGAAAGCGCTCGGCATCCACGGCGCACCCGCACCGCGCAAAGGCGGCGCAGTAGGCGCGAAAATTAACTTCCTTTGTATCGAACAGCGTGCCGTCGAGATCAAAGATCGCAAGTCTTGTCTTCATCCATGCCCCCAAAGAGTTCGATAACGTCGTTGACGACGATCAGAAAACCCGCATAGAACGCGGGGAAACGCGCCTCGTCCTTTTCCAGCTTGTACGGCAGCAGCCGCAGCCAGTTGACGATCTCGTGGTAGTAGATGCCGCGCACATCCTGCGCGGAAAAGTGCTCGAACAGATAAGCCTTGTATTTTTCATACAGATATTGATAGCTCGCCGAACGGGTGAAGATGTAGGTGATGGCGCTGCGCTCCACCTTCGCGGACTCGGTGCGCATATAAAATTCGTAATTGCCGTGCAGCGACTGCAGCATCTTGCCGTAATCGATCAGCGGGGTGTCAAGAATGTTGCCGCCGTTCGGGTCGATGATATAGTAATCGGGCGTGCGTCCGTCGCTGTAGCAAACGATGTTGTCTACCGTCAGGTCGCCGTGGATACCGCCGACGCTGCACCCCTCAAAGATGCTGCGCAGCCGTTCGGGCGCAAAGTATTGTTCAAGCAGCGGAAGATTGTGGTATTCTCGCCCGTTGATCGTGACATAATCGAAGCTGCCGAGCGCCCGAAGCGCCTTCGCCTCCCGCAGCTTTTGAAGATTGGCCGTGACCTTTTTATCGATATAAGCGTCGATCTCCTCGCGGCGCGCGGGGCGAAGACCGATGTGCACGTGCGCGCGCACCGCGTCGAGCGCCTCGAGCAGGACGCGCAGGCTGTCCTCGTGGCGCGAGGAGTGGATGTAGTTAAAGAAACTCACCGACGCCGCGTCGTAGCGCATATCATAGCAGTAATAGCCCTCGCCCTCGCGGATGCCCGTGATCGTCGGCACCGGCAGCGCCCCGGTGTGCGCGGAGATCCATTCAACCTGCTCGCGCAGCTTGGCGCAGTCCTTCGAGAAAGCGTATTTTCGGTAGAAGGTCGCGTTTGCGTCCATGCACAGCAATGTCGTCGCATAGCTGCCGCCGGAGAGGTTCTGCAGCACGCTGACGTCGCGGTTGAGCTCCAGATATTTGCTGATGAAATCCCGCTTCTCCCCGGAGAAATACAGATCGAGAAATTCCAGCCGGTCCGCCTCGTGAATCTGAGGCAGAAGCTTGTGCATCGATGTGACCGGCGCCGCGGCGCTCTTTTTTCCGCGCCGCCGCGCGAGCGTCATGACCGCCGCGACAAGCAGCAGCACGACGAGCGTCGCGAGCATATACAGCGAGAACCAGCGGTTCATCGCCGTCCCGCCCACGTTGCCCGCGAGCGAGCCGCCGAGGCTCGACGGCGAAAACAGCGTCAGCAGCACGCCGGTGAGATCCAGTTGCGCGCCCTTTTCCATGAGAACGACCTTGTTGATGAAGCAGGCGATCGCCTCATAGGAGGCGAGGTAAAGCGCCCACATGACGAGCGTGTTGAGCAGCAGCCGCAGCTTGTTGACGCCGCGGTAGACGTCCTTGACGCAGACGATGCAGCTCCAGCAGAAAAACAGCAGGCTGAACTCGATGTGCCGGTTGAAAATGGAGCACACCGAGCGCGCAAGCTGCTTTACCGATTTATTGAGCGCGATGGCAACGGCGAAAAGAACAAAAAGAATGAGGGTGAACAGCGCGTACCAGCGCAGCGCCACGGCGACTGCCGCGTTTTCCGGATAGAGCAGCCGCAGCACGAAAAACATGACGCAGACGCTCGGAATGTCGAAGCAGTAGTCGATGAGGGTCGTTGACAGCGCGAGTGAAAAGCCGTTGTCGAGCTTTCGCCCGAGCAGCAGCGAGCGCACAAGGTCCCCAAGACGCAGCGGCGCGAAAAAGTTAATGGTATAACCGCAGGACAGCGACCACAGCAGCAGGTCTTGCGGGGGATTTTCATAGGTCTGGATGAGCTGCATCCAGCGAAGCGAGCGAAAATAGTGTCCCGCCGCGAGCAGCAGCACCGCGAGCGCGAACAGGAGAGAGACCGTCATAGCAACTCCTTAAAAGCTTCGTTGTCTTTTGCCGCAAGGTATTCCTGCGGCACGCCGAAGGGAATGTGCATTTGCGTCGGGAAGCTGCGGATGTCGAGCCCGTCCGCCGCCATACCGTTGTATACGCCGCTGACAAAAAACTCCTTGTAGCTGCATTCGTACAAGTAGCGCTCGCTGTAGCGCTCAAACAGCGCTTTATTCTTAAAATAATAGACGCCGCAGATGGCGCGGTCGCTCGCGGCGACCTTTTCGACGGTGCCGCTGATGCGGCCCGCTTGGTCGAGCACGAGATAGCTGTACAGCGGCTCGCGGGAGGTGAATGTCAGCAGCGCGCCGTCCGGTGCGGAGAAATCGCCCGCTTGCAGAAAACGCTCAAACTCCGGACAGGAGAAAATATGATCGCAGTCGTTGAAGAACACGGGGCTTTCGTCTGCGATATCCCGCACGCCCGCAAGACAGGTCAGCACCGCGCCGTTGAGCACCCGCTCGAGCGTGACGATGCGCGCGCCGGGAAAATACTCCCGGATCTTTTTATCGATGCCGTGGCGCTCGATATGCTCGCGCAGCACCACGAAGGTGAGGCTTTTGAGCGGAGCGAATTTCTCGATGGAGCGGATCGCCCAGTAAAAAAACGGCCGTCCCTGCAGCTCGATGAGCGGCTTTGGAACATCAAAGCCTAGCGAAGAAAACCGCGAGCCGCTGCCGCCCATGGGCATGATGAGATGCGCCTTATCCTTCATGGCATTCAACCCCGTGTGCTTTTTCCGGATAGATCTGCGCGCTCGTATACGCGGCGACGGGTTTGGCGCGGTAGTCCTTTGTGAACAGCGTGCGCCGGGTGAATACATACGTCAGCAGCATACGGAAGATCTGCCGCGCCTGTTTAAAGGGCGCGGCGTTGGAGATCTGATCCTCCTCGCGCCAGGAGATGGGATAAAAGCGGACCCGCCGCTTTTGATCGTACAAATACAGCAGGCTGTGGCAGTTGAAGATCAGGTCGTCGTAAAAACGCAGATGCACGCCGTCCGCAAAAACAGCGGCGCGGTAAAGGTTTAGCCCGGAGCCGATATCCCGCACGCGGCGCAGCGTCATGACGCTGAACAGCGCGTTGAAGACATAATTGCCGAGCTTACGTCCTGCGGAATAGCCGGGCGTCTGCGATCCCTTCATAAAGCGCGAGCCAAGCACCGCATCGTATTTTTTGTACTCGCCGCTTTGGAACAGCGGCAGAAAATCGTCGAGCCGTCCCTGGTCGTCTCCGTGAAAGACGACGACATAATCGAAGCCGTTGTCCAGCGCATATTGAAACGCGACCTTATGTGAGCCGCCGAGATTGTAGTTGTCGTCGTTGCGCAGCAGCGTTACGGGGACGCGCGGCGCGTTGTCATTCAGATAGTCGACGACCGCCTGCTCGCTGCCGTCGGTGCTGCGGTTGTTGACGACGATCGCGGCGGTGATATAGGCCGCGGCCCCGCCGCGCAGCTGCGCGAGCACGCGCGGGATCTGTTTTTCGCAGTTGTACATCGGAATAAAGAGCAGTATACGATCCATGATCCGTCCATTCCGCGCTGCGCGCCGGCAGGCAGCTTTATTTATGTTATTTTATCACAAAACGGAATACGTAACAACCGCTGCGCAGGTTGAAATATTCAAAACAGACCGCTATAATAATGCGATTATACGGATTCCCTGCGTCGGCGGCTTTGCTCATATCCCGGCGGTTGTATCGCTTTGGGACAAAACCGCCGAACTGTCCGTTTTTTGCGCGGGGACAAAATGCTATAAATAGTTTTGGAAAATCAGATCGCGAGAGGGACATATGGCTTTTATTGAATTCAAGGACGTCAAAAAAATATATAAGATGGGCGAGGTAGAGATCCCCGCAGCGAACGGGGTGTGCTTCACCGCGGAAAGGGGCGAGTTCGTCGTCATCGTCGGGCCCTCCGGCGCGGGGAAGACTACGGTGCTCAATATGCTCGGCGGCATGGATTCGTGCACGTCGGGCGAGATCTGGCTCGACGGGGAGCAGATCAGCCGCTGCAGCGAGCGGCAGCTCACCGAATACAGACGGCACGACGTCGGGTTTGTATTCCAGTTTTATAATCTCATACAAAATCTGACGGCGCGGGAGAACGTGGAGCTCGCTTCGGATATCTGCCGCGATCCGTTGCCGCCGGACGAAGTGCTCGCGCAAGTCGGGTTGTCCGAGCGGGCGGATAATTTTCCCGCGCAGCTCTCCGGCGGCGAGCAGCAACGCGTCGCCATCGCCCGCGCGCTCGCTAAGAATCCGAAGCTGCTGCTGTGCGACGAGCCGACGGGCGCGCTCGATTACCGCACCGGAAAGCACGTGCTGAAAATATTGCAGGATACCTGCCGCGAGACGGGTCGCACTGTCATCGTCATCACCCATAACAAAGCTTTTACTGCGCTCGCCGACCGCGTCATCGAGATCAACAGCGGCAAGGTCGCGCGTATGTACACAAACGCATCCCCGGCGAGTGCGGACACGATCGAGTGGTAATATGAAGACACGCACATTTAACAAGGATATACGCCGCTCCATCCGCGGAAGCCTCAGCCGTTTTATTGCGATCTTTGCGATCGTCGCCCTCGGCGCCGGCTTTTACGCGGGCCTCAACGCCGTCGCTCCGGATATGCGCGCGACGGTGGACAAATATTACGACGACACCAATATGATGGACGTTCAGCTGCTGTCCACGCTCGGATTCTCTGAGGAGGACGTCGCCGTGCTGCGCGAGGTGGACGGTGTTGCGTCGGTCCAACCGGGTTATTTTGCCGACGTTTTGTCCACCATCGGCGACAAGCAGCACGTCGTGCGGGTGCACAGCCTGCCGGAGGGCGCGGATGAGGACGTACAGTTCATCAACAAGCCGACGCTTGTCGACGGGCGTTACCCCACGGCGGCGAATGAATGTCTGATCGGCCGCAGCAACCTCGACGGAGACACCGTCGGCATCGGAACGGTCATCGAGCTGGAAGACGCGGACGGCACGCTCGCCGACAACCTCAGCGTCACGCGTTTCACCGTCGTCGGCGTGGTGGAGTCCTCTTACTACTTGTCCTTTTCTCTGGGAACGACCGACATCGGCAGCGGAAATATCGAGCGATATCTCTATGTGCCGTCTGCGGCGTTCTGCACGGAGGTCTATACCGATATCTACGCGACGGTCGAGGACGCGCAGGCGCTCGACTGCTTTGGGGACGCTTATTCCGAAAAGGTCGACGCCGTGACCGGACAGCTGGAAGATCTCGCGGCGGTGCGCGAGCGGGTGCGTTATGACAGCGTGTGGCTGGAAGCCGCCACGGAGATCGAGGATGCGCAGGATGAGCTGGACGAACAGCGCTCCAAGTTTGAGCGTGAGCTTTACGACGCGCGCAAGAAGCTGGAGGACGCGCAGGCACAGATCGATTCTACGTCGGCACAGCTCGACGCGGGTGGGGCGCAGCTGGACAGTGCGCAAGCGCAGTTGAACGCGGGCGGGGCGCAGCTGGACGCCTATGAGGCGCAGTACCAGGCGGGGTACGCCGCCTTTGAGCCGTATAAAACGGCATACGACGCGGCGCTCGCCTCCTACCAATCCGATCTCGCCGTGTGGCAGAGCGACAGGACGGCATGGCAGGCGGACAGCGACGCTTACACGGCAAGCGGCGTTTCCGACGCGCAGACCGAAGCGGATCTCGCGGCGCGCAAAGCGCAGCTGGACACGGTGAAAGCACAGCTCGACGCCACCGACACGGCGCTGCAGCAGCAAAAGCAGACGCTGGATACGCAATCCGCTCCGCTCGAGCAGCTGCGCGCGCAGATCGACGCTGGTCGGCAGAGCGCCGCGGCGTCGCAGAAAACGATCGACGACGGTCGCGCGCAGATCAGCGCCGGGCGCGCACAGCTTGAGACCGGAAAAGCTGAACTCGCCGACGGGTGGCAGGATTATTACGAGGGCAAGGCGGAGGGAGAGCAGAAGCTTGCCGACGCGGAGGACGATCTCACAGAAGCGCGGCAGAAGCTCGACGACATCGAGGAGGCCAAATGGT
The DNA here is from genome assembly GCA_034927165.1 of Oscillospiraceae bacterium. Classification (GTDB taxonomy): domain Bacteria; phylum Bacillota; class Clostridia; order Oscillospirales; family Ruminococcaceae; genus JAYFNU01. Next base: position 7,889 of record JAYFQJ010000105.1, on the reverse strand, counting down.
ATGTCCTCACCCGCGAAGAGAATGTAGGCTGCGCGAGCTTCAAGGCGGACGCCGACCGCATGGCGGCGCTCGGCACGGTGTTCCCGGTGTTGTTTTTCCTTGTCGCCGCGCTCGTCGCGCTTACGACGATGACGCGCATGGTCGAGGAGGAGCGCGTGCGCATCGGCACCTATAAGGCGCTCGGCTATTCCGACCGAAAAATTATGGGGCGCTATCTGAATTATGCGCTGCTCGCTACGGTCGCCGGCGCGGCGGTCGGCGTCGCCGTCGGCTTTGTGACGCTGCCGGTCGTGTGCTGGAACTCCTACCGCCTGCTGTACACGGCGCCCGACGTGCTGCTGCCGTACAATGTGACGTTCGCCGTCGAGGGACTCGTCGCCTCGCTCGTGTGCACGCTTGGCGCGACGTGGTCGGCCTGCCGCACGGCGCTTGCGGAATACCCGGCCGCGCTCATGCTGCCCAAAGCCCCCAAGCCCGGCAAGCGCATTTTGCTTGAGCATATCGGTTTTATCTGGAACAGGCTGAGCTTCATCGGAAAGGTGACCTGCCGCAATTTGTTCCGCTATAAAAAACGGCTGATCATGACAGTCGTGGGCATAGCCGGGTGCACCGGACTGATGCTCACGGGCTTCGGCATCAAGGATTCCATCTCAAACATCCTGCATAACCAGTACGACGACCTTTATAATTATGACACCGTTATCTCGCTCGACGCGAAGGACGGCCTGTCCGACCGCGCGTCCGCGATCCTTGAGGATACGGACACCTTCAGCGGGTATATGTTCGCGCGCGAAAAGTCGGTGAAGCTCTCCAAGACGGGGGAGAAGGACACGGCGGACGTCTATGTATTTGTTCCGGACAGCAGTGAAACACTCACGGAGTTTATCGCGCTGCGCAGCCGCACGACCGGCGCGGCCGTTGCGTTTGACGACGGCGCCGCCGTGCTGACGGAGAAGGCATCTAAGCTGCTGAATGTCGGCGTGGGGGACAGCGTGTGTTTTGAGATCAGCGACGGCAAAACCGTTGAGGTCACCGTCACCGGTATCACCGAGAATTATATTTACAATTATCTGTATATCTCGCCGGCGCTGTACACGCAGCTCGCGGGCGAGGCGCCCGAATTCAATATGGCGATGGCGCAGGGCCTTTCGCAGACCGAGCAGGACCGAGCGGCGCTGTCCGAGCGGATGCTCGCGCTGCCGGAATTCTCCACTGTGACCTTCACCTCGGAGCTGAGCGCAAAATTCGACGATATGCTCACAACGCTCAACTATGTCGTCGCCGTCATCATCTTCTGTTCCGCCGCGCTCGCATTCGTGGTGCTCTATAATCTCACGAATATCAACGTGACCGAGCGCACCCGGGAACTCGCGACGCTCAAGGTCCTCGGCTTTTACAATCGGGAGACGGCGTCTTACATCTACAGGGAAACGAGGCTGCTGACGCTGATGGGCGCGGTGCTCGGCCTCGGGCTCGGCGTCGTTATGCACGCGTTCGTCATCCAGACTGTGGAGGTGGACCTCGTCATGTTCGGCCGGAACATCAACGCGCTGAGCTTTCTCATCAGCTTCGCGATGACCTTCGTCTTCTCGCTGATCGTCGAGTTCGCCATGTACGGAAAGCTCAAAAAAGTCGACATGGTCGAAAGCCTTAAATCAGTCGACTGATGCAGCAAAGATCCCCGCAAATGCGAGGATCTTTTTTTCACCGGCGCCGTGTTGCACAGCTGCGTCTGCAAGGCGGCCGGAAAGTTTTATAAAAGGTGTTGACATTGACGCAGCGTCATACTGTATGCTGCAGATGAGGTGAGAGAAGATGACATATTCGACAGCACAACTCGCACAGCTCGCCGGCGTGAGCGCACGAACCTTGCGCTATTACGACGGGATCGGCCTGCTGCGGGCTGCGCGTGCGGACAACGGCTATCGCACATACGGAGCGGACGCCGTCGACACGCTGCAGCAGATCCTTTTTTACCGCGCACTCGGTCTTGAGCTGTGCGAGATAAAGAAGATACTGTCGGCGCCGGACTACGACAGGGAAACAGCGCTGCGCCGGCAGCGGACGTCGTTGTGCGCACAGCGGGATAGTCTCGACAAGCTCATCCGAAATATCGACAAGACGCTCGGAGCGTTGAAGGGAGATACCGTTATGACGGACAGCGAGAAATTTGAAGGCTTCAAGGAGCGGATGCTCCGGGAAAATGAGGAGAAATACGGCGCGGAGCTTCAAAAAAAGTACGGGGCGCAGGTCATGGAGGCCTCACGCGAGAAATTCGGAAGCATGAGTGAAGAAAAGTGGCTTCGGGCGCAGGAGTACAGCACACAGTTCAGCGAAACGCTCAAGCGCGCCATGGAAAGCGGGGATCCGGCGGGGGAGGCGGCGCAGCGCGCGTGCGAGCTGCACGGACAGTGGCTTCGCCAGTTTTGGCCGGACGGAATGTACACGAAGCAGGCGCACCGGGCGATGGCGGACATGTACGTCGCCGACGAACGCTTTGCGGCCTATTATGACGAGATAGAAAAGGGCGCGGCCGAGTTTTTGCGCGACGCGCTCGCGATCTATTGCGCGTAAAGCAACAATCACGCACTGAAAATCCGCAGCACAACAACAAAAGCGCCGCCGCTCCTGTTCGAGGAGCGGCGGCGCTTTGTATCAGAAGCGTTTTTTCTGCGGGGCGCAGCTGTTACAGCAGAAGATCATACGCGATGCGCGGACTGCCGTCTGCGATGCGGATGATGCCGCAGCGCAGAAAGCCGCGCGTGGTCAGAAGATGCTGCATGATGCGGTTGTCCGCGTGGGTGTCGGCGCGCAGGCAGTCGCTGCGCACCTTTGCAAACGCAAGACACGCGTCGAAGATACCCGGCACGCGGCCGTCCGCGGCAAGGCGGTGGATGGCCGCGTACGGGCGATCCGCGTGCCACGCGCCGTCTATGACGGCATAGGTCGGGTCAGCGCCGAAAATAAGCGCGAAAACGCCGCAGGTGCGACCGCCGTCCACACAGATATAGCTTCTGTTTTCTTCAATGTCCGCCCGCAGAACCGCTGCCGACGGATGGGTCAGCCCCCATTGATGCGGATTTCCGCCGCGGATCATCGCCGCGCGCGCCGCCGCATAAATACGTTCCATTTCCTCGAGATCTCCGAGGTGTGCCGCCCGTATTTCCATGCCGCCGTCCCCTTGCGTTTTGATTGTTCCACTGTAGCAGATTTCGCGCGCCGGTGCAATACGGCGCGCCACGTTGCGACACGCTGCGCGGCGGCGCATTGCTATAATCGCCGGTGGAAAGGTGAGGGAATGGCTACGGTTGTTTATGTGGATGTGCTGCTCGTCGTAAATGCGGTCGTCAATTATTTTCTTCTGCTCATGACGGCATTTTTTGCGCGGGAAAACAAAAAGCGGTTAAGGCTCGCGCTCGCCGCATTTGCGGGAAGCCTTTTTTCGCTGACGATCCTGCTGCCGGCCCGCTTTGCACCGGTGAGTCTCGGCGTCAAGCTCGCGGGCGCGGCGGTCATGGCGGCGATCGCCTTCGGTGTAAAAACACCGCGCCGCTTTCTGCGCGATACGGCGTATCTGTTTATCGCAAGCGGCCTGCTCGCGGGGGGCGTCTGCCTGCTTGCACAAAACAGCGACCGCATTTTTGTGCGCAACCACAGCGTGTACATCGATCTTTCGCCGCTGACGCTTATCACCGCGACGCTCGTCATATATCTGCTGTTGTGCGCAGTAGAGCTGCTGTTCCGCCGCCCGCGGGAGCTGCCGGAAAAATGCGCGGCAAGCGTGGAGACGCAGCGGGGGAGAGTACAAGTGCAGCTGCTGCCGGACACGGGCAATCAGCTGCGGGACGCCGCGACGGGCCGCAGCGTCGTCGTCCTGCGCCGCAGTCTTGCGCCGCAGCTTCTGGATCCCCCGTCTCTCGCCGCTCTATATGCGTTTGAAGCGGGCGAGCGCAGCGCGCAGGCGTTTGCGGAGCTTCGGGGATTTGCGTTGATTCCGTTTTCGACGCTCACGCAGACGGGGCTGCTCATCGGCTTTGCCGCGGTGCGTATGTCGGTGACGCTGCGACGGCGGGAGATCGTGCTCGAACGCCCGTTCATAGCGTTCGCGGAGGACAGGCTGCTGTGCGGCGCGGACGGGCTTGCCGCCGCAGCGGATCTGCACAGGGAGGGTTAGGATGAAAATATGGATCGCGCGGGTCCGTCTGTGGGCGGCCCGGCTGTTCGCCGCGCTTGCGGGAAACAGCGGAGTATTCTATATAGGCGGCCCGGACACATTGCCCGCGCCCATCGGAAAGCAGGAGGAGGCCGCGGTTTTCCGCGCGCTGGAGGCGGGCTCACAGGAGGCGCGGGACACGCTCATCACGCACAACCTTCGCCTCGTTGTTTACATTGCAAAAAAGTTCGAGAACACCGGCGTGGGCGTCGAGGACCTCATATCCATCGGCAAGATCGGACTCATCAAGGCAGTCAATACCTTTTCCCCGTCGAAAAATATCAAGCTCGCGACGTATGCCTCGCGCTGTATCGAGAACGAGATATTGATGTTTCTGCGCAAAAATGCCAACAAGCGTCAGGAGCAATCCATCGACGAGCCGCTGAACGTCGACTGGGACGGGAACGAGCTGCTGCTGTCGGACATTTTAGGGACCGACAACGACTGCATTTCGCGCGGCGTTGAGACGGAAGCGGAGAGCCGCGTCATCAACGAGACGGTCGGGAGCCTGTCCGCGCGCGACCGGGAGATCATCCTGCTGCGCTACGGACTTTGCGGGCGCGGCGAGCATACGCAAAAGGAGGTCGCCGAGGAGATCGGCATCTCCCAGTCGTACATCTCCCGCCTTGAAAAGCGCATCATTGCACGTCTGAAGCGGGAGTTGGAGCGCGAACTCTAAAAAGCGGCGGACCACAGCTTTTGTTCTCAGATGGTCTGCTTGATTTTCGTCAGCGCATTTTTCTCGAGGCGGCTGACCTGTGCCTGGCTGATGCCAATGGCTGCGGCGACCTCCATTTGCGTGCGCCCGGCGATGAAGCGCAGCGTCAGGATGCGCTTCTCCCGTTCCGGCAGCGCGTCGATGACCTGCCGAAAGGATATTTCACAAAGCCAGTCCTCCTCACCGCTGCCGCCGCTGAGCTGATCGAACACATACGCCGGGTCGCCGCTGTCGGAATACAGCGGATCGTACAGCGAAATGGGGTCGACGACTGACTCGAGCGCCGCGACGACTTCGCCGGCGTCGATGTGCATGGCCGCGGCGATCTGGCCTATGCTCGGTTCCGCATTGTTTTGGTTTTGCAGCTGTTCTTTCGTCTGCATCGCGCGGTAGGCGGTGTCGCGCAGCGACCTGCTCACCCGCACGGCGTTGTTGTCGCGCAGATAGCGGCGCACCTCGCCGATGATCATGGGCACGGCGTAGGTCGAAAAGCGCACCCCATGCGCGAGATCAAAATTGTCGATCGCCTTCAACAGGCCGATGCAGCCGACCTGGAACAGATCGTCGGGCAGCTCGCCGCGATTGAGAAAGCGCTGGATAATGCTCAGCACAAGGCGCAGATTTCCCGCGACAAGCGCATCGCGCGCCGCGGCGTCGCCCTTCTGTGCGAGCGCGATAAGACGCATTTTTTCCGATTCCTTCATGACGGTGAGGCGCGACGTATTGACGCCGCAGATTTCCACCTTACAGCTCTGCAAGCAAACACCCCCGTTATGCTCGGAGTATTGCCCGCGACGGACGGCTTATACAACTTATACAAAAAGAGACGGCGCCACTTTTTTCCTTTTCATCTTTTTCTGTTCTGCGGCATAGGATGAAAGAAAAAGGGGGAAAAGCGGATGCTGTTTTCACAACTGTGCGAAAAAGAGGTCGTCAGCGCCGCGGACGGAGAGCGGCTTGGTTATATAGACGACGCGGAATACGACGAAGCGACGGGCGAGGTGCTGCGCTTTTTCATCTACGGGCGCGGCGAGCTGTTCGGTCTGCTCGGCCGCAGCGAGGACGTGAGCATTGAGCGCAGCGATATCGAGACGGTCGGAAGCGATATTCTTCTTGTCCGCGCGCACACGAAGCGGAGCGCGGGTGCGCCGCGGCGCGGGCACACAGGATTTTAGAAGCGTTCTCTTCTGAAATGAGCACAGCTTTGCGCGGAAAAGGGAGCGGGGGACTTGCCAAAAAACCGTGGGTGTGCTACAATAATTCGGAAATTCGCACGCGCTTTATACGCCACGCTTGTGCTCTTACGGGTGCGCGGCGGTGAGAGGCGCGGAGGATCAAACAAAAAGGAGAAAAAATATGTCAGTCGTATCCATGAAGCAGCTGCTCGAAGCGGGCGTCCACTTCGGCCATCAGACCCGCAGGTGGAACCCGAAAATGAAGTCGTACATCTTCACTGAGAGAAACGGCATCTACATCATCGACCTTCAGAAGACGGTCAAAAAGCTGGACGAAGCGTACAATTTCGTGCGCGACACGGCCACGCAGGGAGACATCCTTTTCGTCGGCACCAAAAAGCAGGCGCAGGAATCCATTCGCGATGAAGCGACCCGCTGCGGTATGCACTATGTCAACGCCCGCTGGTTGGGCGGCACGCTGACCAACTTCCGTACCATCCGCCGCCGCATTGCGCGTCTTGATCAGCTCAAGAAAATGCGCGAGGACGGCACGTTCGATATGCTGACGAAAAAAGAGGTCAGCAAGCTTGAGCTCGAGATCGAGAAGCTCGAGAAATTCCTCGGCGGCATCAAAAACATGGACAAGCTGCCCAAGGCCCTGTTCGTTGTCGATCCGCACAAGGAGCATATCGCGATAGCCGAAGCGCGCAAGCTGCACATCCCGATCGTCGCCATCGTCGACACCAACTGTGATCCGGACGAGATCGATTATGTTATCCCCGGCAACGACGACGCCATCCGCGCCGTCAAGCTCATCTCCGGCGCGATGGCAGACGCGGTGCTCGAGTCCCGTCAGGGCGAGCAGTTTGAAGAAGCCGAAGACGCGCAGCCCGGCGTGGAAGAAGAGAAAGCCGAATAAACATAACGAACAGATAAAGGAGATACAGCATGGCTGCATTTACAGCAAAAGACGTCCAGGCGCTGCGTGAGCGCACGGGCTGCGGCATGATGGACTGCAAAAAGGCGCTGACCGAATCGGAAGGCGACATGGATAAAGCGATCGAGTTTCTGCGCGAGAAGGGCCTTGCCGCCGCCGCAAAGAAGGCCGGACGCATCGCCGCCGAGGGCATGGTATACGCCCTCGTGGACGGCAAAAACGGCGCGATCATCGAAGTGAACTCCGAGACCGACTTTGTCGCGAAGAACCAGAGCTTCCGCGATTTCGTAGATGTGTGCGCGCGCACAGTCATGGAAAAGGCGCCCGCCGACGTGGATGTTCTGCTCAAGTGCGAATCGAACGGCAGCACCATTGAAGCGCAGCTGCAGGAAAAAATACTCACTATCGGCGAGAACATCAAGATCCGCCGTTTCCAGAAATATGACGGCGTGCTCGTCCCGTACATCCACGGCGGCGGCACCCACGCGGTCCTCGTCAAGTTTGACACGACCGACGCGGTCGCGGCGAAGCCGGAATTCACGGCCTACGCGAAGGATGTCGCGATGCAGATCGCCGCTGCCAACCCGACCTATGTCCGCAAGGAAGAGGTCCCGACGGAGGAGCTCGACAAGGAAAAGGAAATTCTGACCCAGCAGGCGATCAACGAGGGCAAGCCCGCCGAGATCGCGCAGAAGATGGTTCTGGGCCGCATCAACAAGTATTACAAGGAGGTCTGCCTGCTTGAACAGCCGTTCGTAAAGGACGACAAGATCTCGGTAGGCCAGTATACCGCCAACGTCGCCAAGGAGCTTGGCGGCGACATCACGATCGTTTCCTTCTCCCGCT